>JAJPZH010000244.1 GCA_021204515.1 Alistipes sp.
CAAATATAGGGAATTATTTTTAATTATCGCTAAACATGCGTTTTATGTCCCGCCACTCTCCGTCGTTGGGGGCCGGTTCGATACCCAGCAGCCGGCAGAGGATAAGATACATATTCTGATTTTGAAACGACTGCTGGCGGTAGCCTTTGCGGAAGGCGGGACCGGAGCCGTAAAATACCATGTGCATATCCCGGTCGCGGTTGTCGAAGCCGTGCGTGCCGCGCTTGCGCACGGGGCGGTCCTGCGGGGCATAATCGAGCGTCCAGCCCGTTTCGGGGATAATGATGATGTTCGTCAGGCGCGTAGGATGGGTGCCGTAGTGGAACCGGCGGGGCATCTGTTCGCGCCGCCATGCTTTCATATGGCCTGCGCGGCGGAGCGTGCGCACGGCTTGGTCCGCGTATTCCTCTCTGACTTCGAGACCGAACGGCGTGCCGGGAACGACGCGCACGACCTGCGCGGTGTCTAGCAGCGGCAGCAGGTTGATGTAGCGGTCGGGCGAAAGTTCGGCCATGCCGTGGTCGGCCGTGACGATGAAGTTGATGCGGTCGAAGACGGGCGAGCGGCGGATCTTGCGGAAGAAATAGCGGAGCACCGAGTCGATGTGCTCGGCGCGGCCCACGGCTTCGGGCGATTCGGGACCGTAGGCGTGCATCGTGGCGTCCGGTTCTTCGAAGTACCACATCACCAGTTCGGGAATTTCCGCTTCGGGGCGCGTCATGGCCTCGATCACCCAGTCAGCGCGCTGATAGTAGTCCGGTTTGGAGGAGTAGCGGGTCCAGACGGTCGCCTGACGGCCGCCGATCGGTACTTCGCTGCCCGGCCACATGAAGATATTGGCTGTGAGGCCCTGCCGTTCCGCTGTGTTCCAGATCGGCTCTCCGCCCCAGAATCCCGGCGTGCGTACGTCCAGCGAGTCGAAAACCGAGAGCCTGCGGCCCTGCGTGCGGTCGTAAAAGCCGTTGTTCACGACCCCGTGGTGGTCGGGATGCAGGCCGGTGGCCATCGCATAGTGGCTCGGAAAGGTATTCGAGGGATAGACGGGGTAAATTTCGGCATAGGTGCCGACGCGGGCGAGCGAATCGAGCGTCGGCGTGTGGCTGCGGCCTGCGAGGTCCCAGCGGAATGCGTCCATCGAAAGAATGACGGCGTATTGTTTCTCCTGCGGAGCGGTTGCGACGGCGCTTCTGCGGGACGCGGCGCACCCGGCGAGCAGGAGCGTAAGCAATATGCAGGTGTATTTTCTCATTTTAGGTCGTTTTTGTTTGCGTAAAGATACAAAAAAAGCGCCCGCTGTGACAGGGGCGCTTCTCGATTGCGAAATAATTTATTTTGTGCTCATGTAGTTCTTTACGTAATGATGGTGCTGGCCGAAACGCTCGAAGGCGGCACGGTCCAGTTCCTCCTGAGCCGAAGGATCGGCCACCGAGATAATCAGGCGCGCACGCTCCTGCAGCGTCTTGCCGTAGAGGTCTACGGCGCCGTGTTCGGTTACGAACCAGTGGATATGGTTGCGGGTCGTTACGACGCCTGCGCCCGGCGAGAGCACGGGAGCGATCTTCGAAATGCCCTTGTTGGTGACCGAAGGCATGGCGATAATGGCTTTGCCGCCCTTCGAGAGCGATGCGCCGTATACGAAGTCGATCTGGCCGCCGACGCCCGAATAGAATTTCGTGCCCAGCGAGTCGGCGCATACCTGACCCGTAATATCGACCTGCAGAGCCGAGTTGATGGCCGTCACGCGGTCGTTCTTCGAGATGATGTAGGGATCGTTGGTGTAGCCTACGTCCATCATCAGTACGGCCGGGTTGTCGTCGATGAAGTCGTAGACGCGCTGCGAACCCATCAGGAACGTCGAGACCATCTTGCCCTTGTCGATATTCTTGGCTTCGCCGTTGATTACGCCGCTCTCCACCAGCGGAAGCACGCCGTCGGCGAACATCTCGGTATGGATTCCGAGGTTCTTGTGACCGCCCAACTGCGCCAGCACGGCGTTGGGAATGGCGCCGATACCCATCTGCAGCGTCGCACCGTCCTCGATCAGGGCTGCGCAGTGCTTGCCGATGGCCGTCTCGGTCTCGTTCGGCTCGGAGAAGTGCGCCTCCATCAGCGGAGTATCGTCCTGCACGAAGAAGTTGATCTTCGACGAGTGGATCATGGCCTGTCCGAATGCACGGGGAACGTGCTTGTTAACCACGGCAATTACGTAATCGGCGGTCTCCACGGCGGCCAGCGTCGCGTCTACCGAGGTGCCTAGCGATACGAAGCCGTGTTTGTCGGGCGTCGATACCTGAATCATCGCCACGTTGCAGGGAACTGCGCCGCAGCGGTACAGACGCTGCGTCTCGCTCAGGAAAATCGGAATGTAGTCGGCATAGCCGCTCTGCGTCACTTTGCGGACGTTGCCGCCCACGAAGAACGAGTCGAGTTGGAACACGCCCTCGAATTTCTCGTCGGCATAGGGTGCCGGGCCTTCGGTGTGAAGGTGGTGGATGTGTACATCCTTCAGTTCACCGGCCTCGCCGCGCGCGCACATGGCGTTGATAAGGCACTGGGGAGCCGAAGCCACGGAACTCAGGTGTACGTGGTCGCCCGATTTGATAACCTTGACGGCTTCTTCGGCAGTGGTAAATTTGATCTGGGTAGTCATTTTTACTTTAAGTTTGTATTGGTTTTAGTTAGCTGTAACCTTGTTTGCGTTTTCCTGTACGTAGTTTTTGATGGCCTTGTCGGAGTAGGTCCAGAAGATCGGTACGTTGCGCATCGAGATAATGTTCAGCGCATTGAGCGCCAGACCCATGCTGACGTCCACGCGGTCGAGCCGGTCCACGCCCGGTGCGATATTGTAGAACGTCACCACGATATGCTCGGGCTGTCCGCTGCGCATCGTGTAGA
>JAJPZH010000216.1 GCA_021204515.1 Alistipes sp.
TTTTGGAACCTGACGGATTTTACCTATTTTTGTAAATCAGAAATACAACAGAAAGAAACAATATGAAAAATACATTATTTCTCTTAATTTGCTTTTTAGCACTATTATCCGCAAATCCGGCATTTTCACAACCCTCGGCACGCATAGCCGGAGGCCCCTATCTCCAGAATGTGACCGAGGACGGATTCACCGTAATCTGGACGACAACGACGGACGCGGCGGCGTGGGTCGAGACGGCGCCCGACGACGGAACGCATTTCTATGCGGCCGAACGCCCCAAATATTACGACTCGCACCTCGGGCGGCGGCGTCTGAGCAGACAACACCGGGTTCGCGTCAGCGGACTCGAACCGGGCAAGTCCTACCGTTACCGCATCATGCAGCAGGCCGTGCTCAGCGACGAAGGCAACAAACGGGTCGTTTTGGGCGAAGGCTACGGCAGCGACATACTCAAACATGCGCCCTACCCCGTCACGACGCTCAGGCCGGACCGGAACGAGACGGAATTCTGGATGGTGAACGACATCCACGGCCGCGACTCCGTTTTCCGGCTGCTCGTTCAGGACGCGCCCAAACAGCAACCCGACTTCGTATGTCTGAACGGCGACCTGCTGAATTCGATCGAATCGGAGGAGGCGCTCTTCGAAGGATTCCTCGCATCGGCGTCCGAGCTGCTCACGCCGGCGGGCATTCCGCTCGTCGTGACGCGCGGCAACCACGACGGACGCGGCAAATTCGCCCCGCACTGGCTCGATTACTTCCCCACGCCGACCGGCGAAAGTTACTATACGTTCCGCCGCGGTCCCGTCTTTTTCGTCGTGCTCGACGGCTGCGAGGACAAACCAGACAACGACATCCGCTATTACGGACTTTCGACCGCCGACGCTTACCGCGAACAGCAGGCGCAGTGGCTCAGAGGCGTAGTCTCCGGCGAAGAATTCCGGTCGGCGCCCTACCGCATCGTCCTGATCCACATGCCGCCCAACAAGGGGCGCGGCTGGCACGGCGAGCTGGAAATCGAGAGGCTGTTCATCCCGATACTCAATGCGAGCGGCATCGACCTGATGCTCTGCGGCCACTACCACCGCTACCAATGGATCGACGACAGGAGCCGCGGCACCGACTTCCCGATCCTGATCAACTCCAACAACGACAAAACGGTCGTCAGAGCCGACGAAAAAGGCATCGACATCCGGATAGTCAATACGGCAGGCAATGTGCTGAAAGAGCATAAGATTACGAAAAGCAACCGATAAAACTACCTATGAAAACTTCCAGACTACTGACCGTCTTTGCGCTGGGCGCCCTGCTGTGGGGCTGCGCCGAAGGCGGCAAAAAGGCCGAAGGACCTTTTTACACCGACATCCGAAGCCGCGCCCAGCTGCACGACTGGTTCCGGTACGCCCCGGAGCGTCCGATCGTCGTCAGCGGCCACCGCGGCGGCATGGTGAAGGGTTATCCCGAAAACTGCATCGAATCGTTCGAAAAGACCCTTTCGATGATGCCTTCGTTCTTCGAAATCGACCCGCGCCTGACCAAAGACAGCGTGATCGTGCTGATGCACGACGCTACGATCGACCGCACGACCACCGGCACGGGCAGGGTGTCGGACTACACCTGCGAGGAGCTGCAGCAGTTCTTCCTCAAGGACCGCGAAGGCAACGTCACGCCCTACAGGATTCCGACGCTCGAAGAGTGCATCGTCTGGAGCCGGGGCAAGACCATCCTCAACCTCGACATCAAGGACGTGCCGCTGGAGGTGATGTCGGACTTCATCAACCGGCTGGCGCCCGCCAACGTGATGTACACCGTGCGCAACGCCCGGCAGGCCCGGACCTACTTGGACCGCGATCCGCAGGCGATGTTCTCGTGCTGGTGCAAGAACATGAAGGAATTCGGCGAATACGCCGAACAGCGTATTCCGTGGTCGCAGATGATGGCCTACGTCGGCACGATGATACTCCCCGACCAGCAGGAACTTTACGACAAACTGCACGAAAACGGCGTGATGTGCATGATTTCGCTCGCCCCCACCCACGACCGCCGGGCGACCGACGCCGAGAAAATCAAGGGTTACGAACTCGAAATCCCCACGGGATGCGACGTGATCGAAACCGACTATCCCTACCTGTTCCAGCATCTAATCTAACACGAAAATAATGGCAACATTCGACAAATTCCGCTCGGTTTACACACACGACGAACTGATGGAGCGCCTGCGCGGCATCAGACACGTGGCGCTCGACATGGACGGCACGATCTATATGGGCATGTCGCTCTTCCCCTATACCAAGCCCTTCCTCGAAGGGCTGAAGGAGATGGGCATCGGTTACTCGTTCCTGACCAACAACCCCTCCAAATCCATCGCGGACTACCTGCACAAACTCGAAACGCTGGGTATCCGTGCCTCGCGCGAGGAGATGTATACGACGGCGCTGGCGACCATCGACTACATCAAAGAGCACTATCCCGCGGCCAAGCGGCTCTTTCTGCTCGGCACGCCGAGCATGATCTCGGAATTCGAAGCCGCCGGATTCGAATCGGCGGCGGATTCGGCCGACGACGTGCCCGACGTAATCGTCGCGGCGTTCGACATGACGCTGCAATACGACCGGCTCTGCCGCGCGGCGTGGTGGGTGTCGCAGGGCATACCCTACATCGCCACCAACCCCGACCGCGTATGCCCCACCGACCAGCCGACGGTGCTGGTCGATTGCGGCTCGATCTGCGCCTGCATCGAGCATGCCACAGGACGCCGCCCCGACATCACGCTCGGCAAGCCCGACCCCAACATGCTTTCGGGCATCCTCGCACGCCACGGCCTCAGACCCTGTCGCTTATGCCCATCTGCCGCGGCCGCCGGTCTGCTCGGGGGAGCTGTCGG
>JAJPZH010000070.1 GCA_021204515.1 Alistipes sp.
CATTGTGAGCGCGAGTTTTGTGTATACGCTCTTCCCGAAGCATATTCCGGCGGGATGTCCGGTGTTTACGGCAGCACTCTGCCGGCATATTCCGCGGGTCGGCATTTCGGCTTGTCTTTCGCCCCGCCCCGGCGCGACTGCGGTTATCGCTTGCTGAAAAAGATGCGCATCGTTGCGTCAGTTGGTCGTTCGGTATTCGTTGGGCGACATGCCTACGCATTTTTTGAACAGCCGGGTGAAATGCTGGGGGTAGCGGAATCCGAGTTCATAGGCGATTTCGCTGATCGACTTCGTCGCGTCGAATATCCGCTCCTTGGCGATGTCGATCACCTTCAGCTGAATGTACTCCTGCGCCGATTTGCCGGTCTCCTTCTTTATCAGGTCGCCGAAATAGTTGGCCGACAAATGCAGTTGTTCCGCACACCAGCGTACCGAAGGCACCCCGTCGCGCTGAGGCGTGTCGCCCTTGAAGTAGTCGTTCAGCAGTCGCTCGAACCGGGACAGGGCGTCTTTATTGACCTCGCTGCGCGTGATGAACTGCCGCTCGTAGAAGCGGATGCTGTAGTTGAGCAGCAGTTCGATGTTCGAAACGATCAGCGTCCTGCTGTGTTTATCGATGGCGTGGTTGAGTTCGCTGGTTATATTCTGCAGACATTCGAGCACTACGAGCCGTTCTTGTTCCGAAAGATGCAGGGCCTCGTTGGATTCGTAGGAAAAGAAGGTGTATTCGCTCATATTCCGACCGAGCGACGTACCCCGGATCAGGTCGGGATGGAACAGCAGCGCCCAGCCTTTGGGCTGAAACACTTCGCCGTTGTCCTCGACGCCGACCACCTGCCCCGGGGCGATGAATACGAGCGTTCCTTCCTGATAGTCGTAGTAATGGCGGCCGTAGCGCATGTCGCCGCATTTGACGTCTTTCAGGAAGATGCAGTAAAATCCGTACATGCGCCGGGCGTGTCTGGCCCGCGGGCATTTCGAAAAGTCGATGACGCTGACCAGCGGGTGGAGTGTCTCCTGTCCCATCATTTCGTTGTACTGGTAAACGTGCTCCATTTTTACGATCTCGTCCATATACTTTAGTTTTTATCGTCTGTTACAAAGTTAATGCTTTTTTTCATGCTTGCCGCACCTTCGTTGTCCGATCGGTAATAATGGTATGACGAACTGTAATTCAGGTAATGACGCACCGTCTGAATCGCCCTACTTTTGCAGTGTGGGAATAAATTAAAAACGATAAAACATGAAAACGAGAAAATTGGGTATCTGTGGACCGGAGGTTTCTGCCGTAGGATTGGGATGTATGGGAATGAGCCATGGCTACGGTCCTGCCGCCGACCGCGGCGAGATGATCTCGCTGATCCGACGTGCAGTCGAACAGGGCGTTACCTTTTTCGATACGGCCGAGATATACGGACCTTATGCAAATGAAGAGCTGGTGGGCGAAGCGCTCGAACCTTTCCGCGGAGAAGTAGTCATTGCGACGAAATTCGGTATCAGAAACGAGTCCGGCCGTCAGGTGCAGGACAGCCGGCCGGAACAAATCAGGCGTTCGGTCGAAGGATCGCTTCGCCGTCTCAGGGTCGATGCCATCGATCTTTATTATCAGCACCGCGTCGATCCGGAGGTGCCGATCGAAGAGGTGGCCGGAACTGTCGGGGAGTTGATCAGGGAAGGCAAAGTCAGATATTGGGGCCTTTCCGAGGCCGGCGTGCGGACTATCCGTCGTGCGCATGCCGTGCAGCCGCTTACGGCCGTACAGAGCGAATATTCGATGTGGTGGCGGCGTCCCGAAGAAGAGCTGCTGCCGACGCTCGGAGAACTGGGAATCGGTATGGTGCCCTTCAGTCCGCTTGGGAAAGGCTTTCTGGCGGGATTGTTTACCGGAAAAGCACGGTTCGGAGCCGATGATTTCCGCAGCATCGTTCCCCGGTTCACGCCGGAGGCGCTCGAAGCTAATCAGGGGTTGGTCGAGCTGATAAGAGCGACGGCGGAACGGAAAGAGGCGACTCCGGCCCAGATTGCACTGGCGTGGCTGCTGGCGCAGAAACCATGGATCGTGCCTATTCCCGGCACCCGAAAACCGGAGCGGCTGACCGAAAATCTCGGAGCGGCGGATATCGTGTTGTCGGATGCGGAACTGGCCGAGCTGAATGCGGCCCTTGAGCGGATTTCGGTCGCCGGAGAGCGCTATCCGGAAGAATTGGAAAAACGTACGGGACTGTAACGGATAATTTGTAATGATATGGAAACTAAAATTTTAAACAACGGCGTCGAAATGCCGGTTCTGGGGTTCGGCGTCTATCAGGTCGAAGAGTCGGTCTGCGAACAATGTGTGTCGGATGCGATCGCGGCGGGCTACCGTTCGATCGACACCGCTTCGGCTTACATGAACGAGCGGGCTGTTGGCCGGGCGATCCGGCGGAGCGGTGTGCCCCGCGGGGAACTTTTCGTCACGACGAAACTCTGGGTGCAGGATGCCGGGTATGAAAGTACCAGACGGGCTTTCGCCGAATCGCTCGAACGCCTTCAGCTCGATTATCTCGACCTCTATCTGATCCACCAGCCTTTCGGCGACGTCTACGGTTCGTGGCGGGCGATGGAGGAACTCTACCGCGAAGGGAAAATCCGGGCCATCGGAGTCAGCAACTTTCAGCCGGATCGTCTGGTGGATCTGATCCTTCACAACGAGGTGGTTCCCGCCGTCAATCAGGTCGAGACGCATCCCTTCTGCCAGCAGATCGAAGCGGCAGCGGTGATGGCCACCGAGGGCGTGCAGATCGAATCGTGGGCGCCGTTCGCCGAGGGGCGCAACAACCTCTTCGGCAACGAGGTTCTTGTGTATCTGGCCGAGAAATACAGTTAGTCGTTCTCTCAGTT
>JAJPZH010000088.1 GCA_021204515.1 Alistipes sp.
GTTCTCATGCCGTCAATCTGAAAATTTCCAAACTGCGCGCCGAGAGCGTCGCCACCGCGCTGAAGAAGGCCGGTATCGCCGCCTCCCGCATCAGCGCCGAGGGCAGGGGAGACACCGCCCAGCCGTTCCCCGGCGTCGAGAAAAACCGCGTCAGCATCTGTATCGCGAAGTAGGGGCCGTACCCCGATCAGCCTGTACGGCGGCAGAAATTCTGCCGCCGTACTTTTGTTTAATCTAGGCCGCTCTTCTCCCGGTTGCCGCCACGTTCCCTGTCGGCTAAGTATAAATACCTATTTCGTTGAAATTCCCGTCTGAAGCCGTGTGGTTTTAGCAGGGAAATTGCTATTTTTGCAACTGTTTTGAAATAAAACGACTCGATGATTGACTTCTTGAAACTGCCTTCTCCGTGTTACGTCCTTGACGAAGAGTTGCTGGACCGTAATCTGGCGATAATCGACCGTGTGCGCCGCGAATCGGGCGCTGAAATTATCGTAGCTCTGAAGGCCTGCGCCATGTGGAGCATCTTTCCCGAGCTGGCTCGACACAGCGACGGCGCGACGGCCTCTTCCGCCGCCGAAGCGCGTCTTGTTTTCGAGGAGTACGGCCGCCCCGCCCATACATACGCCCCGGTCTATACCGACCGCAATATCGAGGAGATACTTCGCTGCAGCGACCATATCACCTTCAATTCCGTCGCTCAGTTCGAGCGTTTCGGACCGATGGCTCTGTTGCGCGGCATTTCATGCGGACTGCGGGTCAATCCGCAGTATTCGCCCGTCGAGACAGACCTCTACAACCCCTGCGTTCCGGGTTCGCGGCTGGGCGTTACGGCCGACGAACTGAGGGAACTTCCGGCGGGAATCGACGGCCTGCATTTCCACGTGCTCTGCGAGTCGCGGCCGCACCACCTGCGGCTGGCGCTGGAAGCCGTCGAAAAACACTTCGGCCAATACCTCGACCGGATCGAATGGCTCAATATGGGCGGCGGTCACCTGATGACGCATGCCGAATACGACTGCGACGAGCTGATCGCCCTGCTCCGGGAGTTCAAGGCCCGCCACCCGCACCTGCGGCTGATCCTCGAACCGGGCAGCGCATTTACTTGGCGTACAGGATATCTGGTATCGACAATTGAAGATTTGATTGAGAACGCCGGCGTGCATACCGCCATGCTCGACGTATCGTTCGCCTGCCACATGCCCGACTGCCTCGAAATGCCCTACAAACCGGCGATCGTCGGGGCGCACGAGCCCGCCGAAGGCGAGAAGCGCTGGCGCATGGGCGGCACGAGCTGTCTTGCAGGCGACTATTACGGTGACTGGGCCTTCGACCACGAACTGAAAGTGGGCGAGCGCATCGTTTTCGAAGATATGATCCACTATACGATGGTCAAAACCACGATGTTCAACGGCGTGGCGCATCCCGCCATAGTCATCGTCCGCCGCGACGGCCGTATCGACGTCGTCCGCGAATTCGGCTACGAGGACTTCAGGAACCGCATGTCGTAAATAACACAAACACAAATAAATGAAAGATTTTACACCTACTCCCTACACGCTTGAGTGCGTCGCCACGGGGCGCGAATTCGAAGATACGGGCTGGATGCTTGCCGATCCGCAGTGCAAGACGCCGTCGCTCGTGCGTGCCAAATACGCCCGTCGGCAGCTCGAAGTGAAACCCGACGAATACGGTTTCTACAAATTCTGCGACTGGCTTCCCGTCCGCCGCATGCTCAAAGGCTCTTCTGCGCCCGTCACCTACAAGAGCAAGGGACTTGCCAAGCACCTCGGACTGGAGAATCTCTACATAACCTTCAACGGTTACTATCCGGCCATCGGTGCCACGATGTCCACCTGCTCGTTCAAGGAGACCGAGGCTTTTTCGGTCTGCGCGCGTGCCGCCGAGGATGAAGAGCGCGTGCTGGTGGTGGCGTCGGCCGGCAATACGGCCCGCGCTTTCGCCAAGGTGTGCTCCGACAACCACATCAAACTGCTGCTGTCGGTGCCTTACGACAATATTGAGGCCCTCTGGTTCGAGCATCCGCTCGACCCCTGCGTGAAACTTATCTCATGCGAGAAGGGCGGCGACTATTTCGACGCCATCCACCTGAGCGACATCGCCCTTAAAGGCCCCGGCTTCTATGCCGAAGGCGGCGCGAAGAATATCGCCCGCCGCGATGGTATGGCCACGACGGTTCTTTCGGCCGTGACGACCATCGGCCGCATTCCCGACTACTATTTTCAGGCCGTGGGTAGCGGTACGGGAGCCATCGCCGCATGGGAAGCCAACATGCGCCTGATCGAGGACGGCCGCTTCGGTTCGAACACCATGAAAATCATGGTGTCGCAGAACGCACCTTTCGTTCCGATGTACGACGCATGGCAGGCCGATTCGCGCAAGATGCTGGACTACGAGGACGACAAGGCGCGCCGCGATGCGGAGATCATCGACGCCAAGGTGCTTTCGAACCGTCGTCCGCCGTACGGCATTACGGGCGGTCTGTACGACGCGCTGAAGGCTACCGGCGGCGAATTCTTCGTCGCCACCAACGCTATGGCCCGCAAGGCCCGCAAACTCTTTAAGGAGCTGGAAGGCGTCGATATCTACTCGGCGGCGGGCGTCGCGCTCGCGTCGCTTGTCAATGCGGTCGCTGCGGGCAAGATCGAGAAGGATGCCGTCGTCATGCTCAACATCACGGGTGGCGGCGAAGAACATTTCAAGGAGGACAAGGAGCTGTGGTACCTCAAGCCGAGCCACGTCTTCCCGCTCGAACCCGATACGGACGACGTGGTTGCTAAAGTCGAGGCACTGTTTGCGAAAAACATTGCAGAATAGCACTATACATAGATTGTCTGCATTTTCGGTTGCAGTG
>JAJPZH010000104.1:0-6191 GCA_021204515.1 Alistipes sp.
CCCGCGCCTGCGGCGAAACGCCGGCCGGAACGGCCTGCGGCTCTCCCTGCGGGGCGCCCGCCTGCCCCTTGGCGGGCTGCGCGGGGCTCTGCTGTCCCTCGCCCTGCTGCTCCTTGTCGTCGCCCTGCTGGTTTTGGTCGTCCTTCTGCTGGTCGCCGTTCTGCCGGTCCTGACCGCCCTGCTGCTGATCCTTGTTCTGGTCTTTGTCCTGATTCTTGTCGTCTCCGCCGCCACCGCCGCCGTTCTTGTCGTCGTCGATCAGGCGTTTGGTGTAGGCGTAATTGTATTTGGCCTCCTGATCCGAGGGGTTCAGCCGCAGCGACTGCTTGTAGCTTTCGAGCGCTTCCTTGTATTTCTGCTGCTTGAACTGCGCGTTTCCGAGGTTGTAGAACGCTTGGGCGCGCTCGTCGTCCGTGCGCAGCGTGTCGGCCGCCGCCTGACGCATGGTCTGTTCGGCCTTGTCGAAACGCTCGGCTTTGTAGAGCGCGTTTCCGAGGTTGTAATGGGCCTCGAACGATTCGGGTGCGGCCTCCAAAGCCCGTTCGTAACGCTCGATGCTCTTTTCGTAATTGCCCTTGTTGTACTGCCGGTTGCCGCGGCGCACCTCGCTGCGTTCGGGCATGTTCTGCGCCGAAGCCCCGAGGGCGGCAAAGAGAAATACGATATATAGGAGTCTGTACATCTTGTTACGCATTTTGGTTTTGCATCGGGTCCGGCTGCTCCGGTTCCTCCTCTTCGACGACGAGTTTGGTCTCCTCGACGAAATAGAACGCCTTCAGGTAGTCGGCTTCGTTCTGCTCGCCGTCGGGCGTCGCCTTGGCGAACTTCACCAGATCGGCGTCGCGCAGGATCGCCGTAAGGTCCATCCGGGCCTTGTCGGGCAGCTCTTCGGCGCGCATCGCCTCGATGATCTCGTCGGAGGTCATCTCCATCGCGCCCACGCCCCAGCGCGCCGCGATATAGGTACGCAGAATGTCCGTCAGTCCCGAATAATACTGCTTGTGTTTGTTGTTCTGCCACAGTTTCTGGTTGTGCAGCGCTTCGAGGGCCTTGATCGCCACCACGTGGGGCGGCTGCGGCGGCGCGGGTTTGAACAGGTCGCCCAGTCCCTTGCCGTAACGGGCCAGAATGCGCTTGAGCGCATAGAGCGCCGCCAGCAGCAGCAGTACGACCAGCAGGCCCCACTTGGCGTAGCCGCTGACCTCCGCAAAACGGAAGGGCAGGTTGCGCTGGGGTTTCAGGTCGTAGATCGACTGCGACGTCGAGTCTATCTGGAACGTAGCCACCTCCAGATAGAGCGAGTCGCGCGCCCGGAGCGTATCGACGATGTTCTTGTCGGCATACAGCACGGCCGGCAGTCCGAGGTTCCACTTGCCCTCCTCGAACGCCGCCAGCGTGTAGCGCTTGCGCAGCCTGAGGTGGCGTCCGTCGCGTTCGAGCGTGTCGATCGGGTGGTCCTTGACCAGTTCGAGGGGGCTTCCCTCCTTGTCTTCGAATTCCGGGAACTGCACCACCTGCACCAGATCCTTGTCCACCTCGACCGTCAGGTCGAACCGGTCGCCGATCATGATGCTGTCCGGCTCGATACGCGCCGTGACCGTCGGTGTGTTCTGCGCCCGGACGGCCGCGCCCGCAAGGAGCAGTGCTATTGCAAAAAGTCGTTTCATCGCTGTTTGAACAGTTTTAACAGTTCGGCCACATAATCGCCGTCGGTCGAGATCATCGTCGAATCGATGCGGTTGTGCTTGAGCGTAGAGTCGATTTCTGCGCTGCGGTGCTCCCACATCCGGGCGTAGTGCTCCCGCACGGCCCGCGACGAGGTGTCCACCCATACCTTGCGGCCGCTCTCGGCGTCCTTCAGCTCGACGATGCCTACGTCGGGCAGCTCGGTCTCGCGGGGGTCGTATACGCGGATGCCCACCAGATCGTGCTTGCCTCCGGCGATCTTCAGCGCGTCCTCCAGCGCGGCCTTGTCCTTCGACGAATCCATGAAGTCCGAGAGGATGAAGGTCGTGCAGCGTTTCTTGTTGACGTTGGTCAGAAACCGCACCGGCTCCGAAAGCTTCGTGCCCGTCGATTCGGGCCGGAAGCCCACCAGCTCGCGGATGATCATCAGGATGTGGCTGCGCCCCTTCTTCGGGGGGATGAACTTCTCGACCTTGTCCGAGAAGAAGATGCAGCCCACCTTGTCGTTGTTCTGCGCGGCCGAGAAGGCCAGCACGGCGGCGATTTCGGTGATGATGTTCTTCTTCAGACGGTCCGTCGATCCGAACATGCGCGATGCGGAGACGTCCACCAGAAGCATCATCGTCAGTTCGCGCTCCTCCTCGTAGATCTTGATGTGGGGTTTGCGCGACCGGGCCGTCACGTTCCAGTCGATGTCCCTTACGTCGTCGCCCGCGCGGTACTCCCTGACTTCGGAAAACGACATGCCCCGTCCGCGGAAAGCCGTATGGTACTTTCCGGCGAAGATCTCGTTCGAAAGACCGCGGGTCTTGATCTCGATCTTACGGACGCGTTTCAGAATATCGTTCTCGGTCTGCTGCATCGTTAGGGTACGATTACGTTGTTGAGAATGTCGGTGATGATCTCCTCCGAGGTGATGTTCTCGGCCTCGGCTTCGTACGTCAGGCCGATACGGTGGCGCAGCACGTCGTGGCATACGGCGCGCACGTCTTCGGGAATGACGTACCCGCGGCGGCGGATGAAGGCGTAGGCGCGTGCGGCCTTGGCCAGCGAGATCGACGCACGGGGCGAACCGCCGTACGAGATGAGGTTCTGCAGCTTCTGGAGGTTGTACTCCGCCGGCTCGCGCGTGGCGAAGATGATGTCGATGATGTATTTCTCGATCTTCTCGTCCATGTAGACGTCCTCCACGACCTTGCGGGCCTTGACGATGTCTTCGGGCGAGATGACCTTGTTGACGGCGGGAAGTCCTCCCCCGGCGAGGTTCATGCGCACGATGTCGCGCTCCTCCTGCTTCTTGGGGTAGGATATCTTGGCTTTGAGCATGAAACGGTCCACCTGCGCTTCGGGCAGCGGGTAGGTTCCCTCCTGCTCCAGCGGGTTCTGCGTGGCCAGCACCAGAAAGGGCTGCGGCAGCGGATAGGTGTTGTCGCCGATGGTCACCTGACGCTCCTGCATGGCTTCGAGCAGCGCCGACTGCACCTTGGCCGGGGAGCGGTTGATTTCGTCCGCCAGTACGAAGTTGGCGAACACGGGACCTTTCTTGACGACGAATTCCTCGTTCTTCTGCGAGTAGATCAGCGTACCGATCAGGTCGGCCGGCAGCAGGTCGGGGGTGAACTGTATGCGCGAGAAGGCGGCGTCCACGGCCTTCGCCAGCGTGGTGATGGCCAGCGTCTTGGCCAGTCCCGGTACGCCTTCCAGCAGAATGTGTCCGTTCGACAGCAGGCCGATCAGCAGCGTGTCTACCAGATGGCTCTGGCCGATGATGACCTTGCCCATTTCCGTACGGAGCGTATCCACGAAGACGCTTTCGCGTTCGATGCGCTCGTTGAGTTCCTTGATGTTGATGACTTCGCTCATTGTTTTATATTGTTGAATTTCGTTCTTCGTTTTCCGTGTCCGGCACGCCCGGTCCGCACAGCCTTTGCGCCCGTGCGGCGAAAACGTCGCCGTATTGCCGTCGGATTTAGTTTTTTAACGTTTGCAATGCAAAGATATTATTTTCTTTGAAAAAACTTATTCAATTCTTATTAACTTTGTCGGCATGGAATCCAAAGAATCACCTATTTTACAAGGCCTGAACCCCGCTCAGCGCGCCGCCGTCGTGAATTACGACTCCCCGTCGCTCATTATCGCGGGTGCGGGTTCGGGCAAGACGCGCGTGCTGACCGCGCGCATCGCCTATATGATCGAGCAGGGCGTTGCTCCGTTCAACATCCTCGCGCTGACCTTCACCAACAAGGCCGCCCAGCAGATGCGCGAACGCATCGCGCAGATGATCCCCGACAACCGCAGCCGTTATATCCGCATGGGAACCTTCCACTCGATTTTTTCGCGTATCCTGCGCGAGAACGCCGACCGGATCGGTTTTCCCGATTCGTTTACGATCTATGAACCGTCGGACTGCAAAAATCTGCTGAAGACCATCGTGCGCGAGCTGAACCTTCCGGACGAGAAATACAAGCCCAACCTCTTGGCTTCGCGCATATCCTATGCCAAAAACTGTCTGGTGACCCCCGGCGCCTACCTCGCCAACTCGGTCTATGCCGCCGAGGACCGTCAGTCGCAGATCCCCGAATTCGGCAACATTTATAATATTTACTGCCAGCGCTGCAAACGCAACGGCGCGATGGACTTCGACGACCTGCTGCTGCAGACCAACATCCTGCTGCGCGACGCTCCCGACGTGCTGGCGCGCTATCAGGAGCAGTTCAAATATATTCTGGTGGACGAGTATCAGGACACCAACTACGCCCAGTACGTCATCATCCGCCGCCTTTCGCAGCTGCATTCGAAGGTCTGCGTCGTGGGCGACGACGCGCAGTCGATCTACTCCTTCCGCGGGGCCAAGATCGAGAATATCCTCTCGTTCCAGAAGGATTTTCCCGATACGATGGTCTTCAAACTGGAGCAGAACTACCGCTCGACCCGCACCATCGTCGATGCGGCCAACTCGGTGATCGTCCGCAACTCCAAACGCATGGAGAAACACTGCTTCTCGGAGGGCGACAAGGGCGAGCCGATCCGCATCCTCAAGGCCTATACCGACCGCGAGGAGGCCGAAATGGTCGTCTCCGACCTGCGCGACAAAATCCGCCAGACGGGCGACGAGTGGTCCGAAGCGGTGATTCTCTACCGTACCAACAGCCAGTCGGCCGTGCTGGAGGACAACCTCCGCCGCCGGGGCATCCCCTACCGCATCTACAAGGGCAGCTCGTTCTACGACCACAAGGAGGTCAAGGACATGCTGGCCTATATCCGGCTGGTTATCAACCCGCGCGACGACGAAGCCTTCAAACGCATCGTCAATTATCCCGCGCGCGGCATCGGCGACACGACCGTCCAGCGCATCGCCGAGCTGGCCGCCAGACGCGGCGTCTCGATGTGGGAGGCGGTCGATACGCTGGTCGCTGAACCCGTCTCCGATCCCGTGCAGAAGACCATCGCCCGCAAGGTGTCGGATTTCGTCGCCATGATCCGCGGCCTGTCGCTGGTCCGCAACGAAAAGAGCCTTTACGACTTCGGTCTGGAGATCGCCACCCGTTCGGGCGTCCTCGCCGCCTACCGTACCGAGAATACGCCTGAAGCGACTTCTGCGCTCGACAATATCGAGGAACTACTCAACTCGATGCAGCTCTTCAAGGAGCAGCGCGACGCCGAGATCCGCAGCGGCGAGCGGCAGGAGGACGAGGAGGCGACCATCGACGAATGGCTGCAGAACGTCATGCTGATGACCGACATGGACAAAGACGACCCCGAGGACCGCAACAAGGTGACGCTTATGACCGTCCATTCGGCCAAGGGACTCGAATACAAATATGTCTATATCGTCGGTCTGGAAGAGAACCTTTTTCCTTCGCAGCGGGCCGCCGAGTCGCCCGACGGCATCGAGGAGGAGCGCCGTCTGTTCTATGTGGCCCTGACGCGCGCCAAGGTCGAAGCGACGATCTCCTATGCCGAGATGCGTTTCAAGTGGGGCAATATGGAATTCTCGCATCCGAGCTGCTTTCTGCGCGAGATCGACCCCAAATATATCCGCGCTGACTTCGATGCGGAGGAGGAGCGTCCGCGCCGCCCGCAGGACGGCGAAGGCCCTTCGGCCATCGACGAACTGCGCCGCCGCTTCGATTATCGCTTCCAGCAGAAACAGCAGGCCGACCGTGCGGGCGGCAGCAACGGTTTCGGCGGACGGGGCGGAAGCAGTAGTTTCGGCGCCCGTTCCGCCGACGACCAGTCCGGTCCTGCCCGGCGCTTCGCCCGCGCCGCGGCTCCGCAGGGCGCCCGCCTTGCGGGCAGGCCCGATCCGGCCCTCGTCCAGACGCCGCGCCCCTCGACCGACGGCATGCGCCGCGTGGGCGTGCGGCAGGCGGTCGACGGCGGTGTGCCCGTAGGGACGTCGATGCCCGTCAGCGGCGACTACACCGTGGGCCAGCGCGTCGAACACCCCAAATTCGGCGTCGGCATCGTCCAACGCATCGAGACCCTCGCCACCGACCATAAAC
>JAJPZH010000104.1:6291-15468 GCA_021204515.1 Alistipes sp.
CAAACTGACCAAACTGTAACTGCGATGGAAACTCCGCTCGTCTCGGTCTGCATGACCACCTACAACCACGCGCCCTACCTGCGTCAGGCCGTCGCGTGCTCAGCCAGCAGACCTCGTTCGACTTCGAACTGGTGCTGGGCGAGGATTGCAGCACGGACCTGACGGCGGAGATCTGCCGCGAATACGCCGCTAAATACCCCGGCCGGGTGCGGCTGGTGACGGGCGCCCGCAACGTCGGCTGGCGGGCCAACTACCGCCGCACGTTCGACGCCTGTCGCGGGAAATACGTGGCCTACTGCGACGGCGACGATTGGTGGACCGACCTGCAGAAATTGCAGTTGCAGGCCGATCTGATGGAGTCCGATCCCGGCTGCGGCATGTGTTATACGGGCGCCGACGAATACTGGCAGGCGGAAGGGACCCTGAAACCCGATCCCGACCGTCATTATACCGATTTCGAGCAGATGCTGCTCGGCATTTCTGTCCCCAACTGCACGGCGCTGGCCCGCCGTGAGCTGATCGCGGCCTACTATGCCGAGATTCGGCCTGAGGAGCATCCCGAGTGGCTGACCGACGACTGGCCCATGTGGCTGTGGTTCGCCTGCCGTTCCCGAATACGCTTCATAGACCGCGTGACGGCCGTGCACCGGCGCATGGTCGGGAGCGTGAGCCACGGAGATTCCTACAAGGGGCGCCTTGCGAGCCGCGATTCGGCGATGGAGACCAGCCTTTGGTTCGACGAGCGTTTCACGGCTTCGCGCAACCGCTTCCGCATTCTGCGCCGCCGTCATGTGGTGGGACTCTGGCTGCTCTCGTGGAAAGGGGCCGGAGTCGGCGAATACCTCGCGCGCTGGTGGGCCGATCTGCGGCGGACGCCGCGACTCGTCTTCTGCCCGGAGGGGGCTATTTTTCTGGTGAAGAAAATTCTTTTTCGACGTAAAAAACAGCATTTATGACCACAAAACAACGTTACGACGGCGTAATCGCATGGTTCTCGGAGCATATGCCCGTAGCCGAGAGCGAATTGCACTACACGGACCCCTACCAACTGCTGGTGGCGGTGATCCTTTCGGCGCAGTGCACCGACAAACGGGTCAACATGACCACTCCCGCGCTGTTCGAGGCGTTCCCCACGCCGTTCGATATGGCCGCGGCTACGGCCGAGGAGATCTATCCCTATATCAAGAGCATATCCTACCCCAACAACAAGGCTAAAAACCTCGCAGGCATGGCCCGTATGCTCTGTTCGGAGTTCGGCGGCGAGGTCCCGAGCGATCTGGAACAGATGCAGCGCCTGCCGGGCGTAGGCCGCAAGACGGCCAACGTGCTGGGCGCCGTGCTGTGGCAGAAGGAGGTGATGCCGGTCGATACCCACGTTTTCCGCGTCTCGAACCGCATCGGCCTGACGACCAACTCCAAAACGCCTCTGCAGACCGAGCTGACGCTCGAAAAGAACATCCCTTCGCACCTGCTGCCGGTGGCCCATCACTGGCTGATTCTTCACGGCCGCTATGTCTGTACGGCCCGCGCCCCGAAGTGCGGCGAATGCGGCATCGCCGCGTGGTGCCGCAAATACGCAGCCGACCGTAAGGCTCCGAAGGATTGAGTCGCCGACCGAACCCCTCAAAACTTCAACGATATGACGAAAAACCTCTTCCGTATTCTGTTGTTCCTGCTCCTGCCTCTCGCCGGGCAGGCCAAAGACGCCGACTCGCTGCGCGTGTTGTGGGTCGGCAACAGCTATACCTATTTCAACGACATGCCGGCCATCGTGCAGCAGATCGCCGCGACGCAGAAGGTGAAACTCTCCTGCACGCGCTTCCTCAAGGGCGGCGAACGTTTCTCCGGCCACCTGAAGAACGAAAAACTGCTGAAGGCGCTGGCCGCGGGCGGCTGGGACTACGTCGTCCTGCAGGAGCAAAGCTCCGCGCCCGCCATGCCGACGCGGCAGGTCGCCCGCGAGGTCTATCCGCAGGCCCGCACGCTCGACAGCCTCGTGCACGCCGCCTCGCCCGACGCCCGGGTGATCTTCTACATGACATGGGGCCACAAGAACGGCAACCGCTTCCCGATCCCTGAATACCCGCCCATCAACCGCTACGAAACCATGCAGGAGCGGCTGATTACGAGCTACCTCGAAATGGCCTACGACAACGATGCATGGTGCGCTCCCGTGGGCATGGCGTGGCGCCGCGTACGCGCCGAACGCCCCGATTACGTGCTCTATGCGCAGGATTGTTTCCACCCCGCATTGCCGGGCAGCTACCTCGCGGCCAACGTGATCTTCACGACCATTTACGGCAAACCCTACCAGACCGACTGCACGATGGGTCTTCCGTCCGAACAGGCCGAATACCTCCAGCGCGTAGCGCAGCAGACCGTGCTCGAAAACCGGACGCTGCTCAATCTCGAATAACCCGGCGGCCCGACCCGAAGAGCCGGACACGGATAAAACGACAGCGGCGGAGTCGAATGCTCCGCCGCTGCCGTTTATAAATCATTCCGGTCTCTTCCGGTTCCGTTTTTCGGCTCCCAGTCCGGAACGTTTCTCCGATAAATCGTACCCGGTCTTATGGCCGATTCCGCATTCTCCCGGCTCTTGAGGGGTTGTTGTGGTCGCTGTCCCCGCTCTTTTTCGTGTTTCGGGGCGGAGCCGTTCCGCGGATGCGGATTTCTGCGCTGTCTTTGTTGCCGCACCTTCGCGGAGCCGTCACCCGTTTCCTGCCGTTTTTCGGGCGAATCCGGGTTTATTTCTGACACCGGGGCCGGTTTCCGTCTTCGTCGTTGCCCCTTCCCCGTCTCCGTGGCCGCATCGGGAATCGGGCCTTTGCGCCCGTCTGTCCGGCGGTTACCGCTCGCTCAGTTCGAGCCAGCGCATCGTCTTCCCGTCGATCAGCCCGATCAGCTCCGCGATGCGCTGCGACTGGGCCGTCAGCTCGTCCACTCCGAGCGAACCCGACGAAAGCGACTCCTCCAGCGCCGCTTTTTCGGCTTCCAGCGCCGGAATCTCCTGCTCCAGCGCCTCCAACTCGCGCTTCTCGTTGAACGAGAGTTTGCGCGGCGCCCCGTCCGCCGCCTGCGTCCGCACCGTCTGCGGCTTGGGCCGGGCCTGCGCCTCCTGCGCGTGGCGTGCGGCTTCGTATTCGCGTTTCCACGCCACATACTCCGAGTAGGTGCCCGTGAAATCCCTGATTTCGCCCCCGCCGCAGAAGACCAGCAGGTGATCGGCCACCTTGTCCACGAAATAGCGGTCGTGCGACACTACGATCACACACCCCTTGAATGCGCGCAGATACTCCTCCAGAATGCCGAGCGTCACGATGTCCAGATCGTTCGTCGGCTCGTCCAGAATCAGGAAATTGGGGTTGCGCATCAGCACCGTGCAGAGATACAGCCGCCGCCGTTCGCCGCCGCTGAGCCGCGCCACGAAGCTGTGCTGCGTTTCGGGCGTGAAGAGGAAGTGTTGCAGGAACTGCGACGCGCTCATGCGCCGTCCGTCGCCCAAGTCGATCTGCTCGGCGATTTCGCTCACCACGTCGATCACCCGCTTCCCCTCGTCGAACTCCAGTCCCTGCTGGCTGTAATAGCCGAAACGGACCGTCTCGCCGACCTCGATCGTCCCGCTGTCGGGGCGTTCGATCCCCGTCAGGAGTTTGAGAAACGTCGATTTCCCGCAGCCGTTGTCGCCCACGATCCCCAGCTTCTCGTAGCGGGTGAAGTTGTAATTGAATTTGTCGAGGATCACCAGCTCGCCGAACCGCTTGCCGACCTCCTTGGCTTCGAATATCTTGGTCCCGATCCGCGACGCCTTGACGTCGAGCCGCACTTCGCCGCGGCTGCGCGTCGATTGCAGGCGCGCTTCCAGTTCGTGAAAGGCGTCGATGCGCGACCGGGCCTTCGTCGCCCGCGCCTGCGGCTGGCGGCGCATCCACTCCAGTTCGCGGCGGTAGAGATTCGTCTCGCTCTCCCGCCGGGCCGCCTGCGCCGTCTCGCGCTCCTGCTTCTTTTCCAGATAATAGGAGTAGTTGCCCGCGTAGTGGTATAGCTGCCGGTCCTCTATTTCGAGGATGTCGCTGCACACCTTGTCCAGAAAGTAGCGGTCGTGCGTCACCATCAGCAGCCCCGCGCCGCTCGCCGCCAGATACTCTTCGAGCCATTCGGTCATGTCGGTATCGAGGTGGTTGGTCGGCTCGTCGAGGATCAGCAGGTCCGATTCGCTTATCAGCACGTTGGCCAGTGCCACGCGCTTGAGCTGGCCGCCCGAAAGGGTCCCGACCCGCTGTCCGAAGTCGCGGATCTTCAGCCGCGAAAGAATCCGCTTGGCCCGCTGTTCGTAATCCCACGCTTCGAGCGCGTCCATGCGGGCCATTGCCTCCTGCAATCCCTCACCCGACGGCTCTTCGATCGCCCGTTCGTATTCGGCGATGGCCTTCAGCGCCGGATTCTCCGAGTGGAAGCAGGCCTCCAGCACGGTCATCTCCGCCGGATATGCCGGACTTTGTTCGAGGTAGGCGATCCGCAGATCGCGGCGGGGTACTACCTCCCCGCCGTCGTGATCCTCACGCCCTGCGATGATGTTCAGGAGCGTGGTTTTCCCGGTGCCGTTCTTGGCGACGAGGGCCACGCGCCGCCCGTCCTCGATCGCAAACGATATATTTTCGAAGAGTACCAGATCGCCGAACGATTTGGTCAGATTCTCCACCTGAAGACAACAAGCCATAATGTGTTTTTTGTGTATGCAAAGCTACGCAAAAATACCGAACCGCCAACCGCCGCCCCGAAACCGGACTGCCGGCCGCGGTTCCGCCCCGGACTGCTGACGGTTGTCTCCTTCCCGAAACGCAGCCGGCGCACTGCGGCGAATCCTGCGGTGTGCGCTGCCATGCCGCCGGCCATTTTCCCGGTTCCGGCCGCTACCAGTCCCTGCGCAGCTCGCGTGTCACGGGGAATTCGGTGATGCGCAGCGTCGTGCAGCCGTAGGGAATCAGCGTGATCTCTTCGGCGGGATTGGCCGTCTCGTTGGTGCTGTAAGGCTGCGGTCCCGCACTCTCCTGATAGAGCACCCATTCGTCGAGCCTGCGGCCGCGGGCCTTGATCTCTACCGGAGCGTTTTCCAGCGTCCACGGATAGGCGTCGCCGACATCGCGCCGTTCGACCCTGAACGCTTCGTCTATGCGGTCGGGACGGATGTCCTCCTCGAAGAGCGTGTAGTTCCACGGGGTCGTCGGCCGCACCTCGTAATACCACGGGCCGTAAATCTGCTTGCCCGGATTGCGGACCTTCGACCACTTCTCGCCGATGCGCAGGGCGTAAACCAGCGGTCCGCGCTCCACCACGGCCGAACGTTCGTACCAGCGGCTGACGCCGACCCGCATCGGCAGGCGGAGCGTCACCGCGTCGCCCGTGCGCCACGTGCGGCGCACTTCGGCGACCGTCCCTTTGGCCGGCGAAGCGACGGTTTCACCGTTCACGGCCACCGTCGCGCCTTCGCACCAGCCCGGAATCCGCAGCCGGAGCGGAAACTCCGCCGATTTCACCCGGCGGCTGTCGATGGTCACCTCGAAGCGGATCTCCTCGTCGAACGGATACTGCGTCCGCTCGGCGATCGTCACGCGCACGCCGCCGGCCACTTCGGCCGTCACGCGGCAGGGCGAGTAGACCATCGCCGCCAGTCCGCCGTCATGGGTGGCGTACCAGAGGTTCTGCGTGAACTTGGGCCACCCCTGATGCATGTTCGACGTGCAGCAGGCGTAGCCCGTCAGCACTCCGTAGAGTATGTCGGTGCCGTCGTGGCTCTGCTCGAAATTGCGGCGGTGGTCCGTAATCATCACCTGATTGACCTGCTGGTAGTACTGGCGGGCGTCGTAGTCGTCCGTCGCCTGCGTGGGCAGGGCGTTGAACGCCACGCGCTCCAGATGGTCGGCGAACTGCACGTCGCCCGTGATTTCGGTCATCTCCTCCAGCGAGTACATCATCTCCACCGCCGTACAGAACTCCGAACCCTGCGTGGGCGCGGCTCCGTGCAGCGCCTCGTCGCCGCCGTAAAGTCCCGTCGGCACGCCCAGATAGCGGCGGATGTCCGCAAACCCTTTCTTCACGGCCTCGACATGCGCCGGATCGTTGCTGCGCTGGTAGTAGACTACCGGCTCTTTGATGCCCTGCGCGAGGTTCACGCAGTGGAGCGAAAAGGGCGTCGGAATCACCTCTCCTCCGGCTAATATACCGGTCCAGTCGAGCGTCTGGCTGTGAATCAGGTCGCCCAGCTCCAGCAGGAATTCGTCGCCCGTGATGTTGTAAAGCCAGTACACTACTCCGAGGTTGTCGCCGCCGCGCTGCTCGCCCCAGAAGGTCCAGTGTCCCAGCGGGGTCTTGGGCAGCTCGCGCAGCTGGTAGCGGAAATATCCGGTCATCAGGTCGATGACCCGTTTGTCGCCCGTGGCGGAGTAATACTGCTGCAATACTTTCAGCATCACCATCTTGGGCCACCAGTCGCGGGCGTTGTCGCGCTGGATGGCCGCGCTCTCGAACGGACGGTCCTCCGAGGGGCCGAAATAACCGTCGGCCTGCCGGCTGGCGATGGCCCGTTCGATCCACGGACGGGTCTTTTCGATCAGCCGTTCGTCGCCGAGGATGTACGCCAGCGGCAGCAGTCCGTCGATCCAGTAGGGACCGCGCTCCCACACGTCGCCGTCGCCGCCCAGCCAGCCGTTGCGCGGACCCATCACCTGCGGATAGATCGAATCGAGGTGTCCCGTCAGTCCGTCGGCCTGACGCTGCAGCTGGTCGCTCAGCCACCCTTCGGCGCGGATCGCGCCCAGCGGCAGTTTGACGAAGGGTTTCTCGCGCAGCGGCGCACGGTTGTTGGCGTAAGGGGCTTCGGCGGCCGCGGCCGTGGTCAGGAGCAGTCCCGCCAGCAGCAGGAGCGTAAATCTTTTCATGCGAATCGGTTTTTGGTCAGTCGATACAAATTTAACGAATATTCCGGCTTTCCGGAGTATGGAAACGTGCTATTTCTGTACGTCCCGGGCGGTGCGGTTGTATATCTGCTTCTTTTTTGCTATCTTTGCGAAGATCATTTAGCGAAACAGAGCCGAAATGGAGTTATCGAAGGAGCGTCTCGAACGCCTGCGGGAACTGCTTGCCCCCGCCAATCAGCAGATCGTGATCGTGTCGCACACCAATCCCGACGGCGACGCCGTGGGATCGTCGCTGGCATGGGCCGAAGCGCTGCGGTCGATGGGACATACGGTTACCTGCATCGTTCCGAACAAATACCCCTATTTCCTCGACTGGATGCAGGGCATCGAGGAGGTCGTGGTCTTCAAGACCGATACCGAAGGCCGCGCCGCCCGCGCCATCGCCGATGCGGACATCCTCTTCTGTCTCGATTTCAACGCCGTTTCGCGGCTCGAAATTCTCAGCGAGACCATCGACGCCAACACGACGGCCCGCCGCGTGCTGATCGACCACCACCTTTCGCCCGACGAGGGCTTCGACCTTTCGTTCTCGCATCCCGACTCGTCGAGCACCTGCTTTCTGGTCTACTCCATCGTCGAAGCGCTGTTCGGCGTGCAGGCCGTTACGCGCCGCATGGCCGAGGCGCTCTATGTGGGCATCATGACCGACACGGGCAATTTCGCCTATTCGTTCCTCACGCCCGAGCTGTTCCGCGCCGTGGCCGTGCTGGTCGGAACGGGCATCAGCATTCCCGACATCCACAACAACGTCTACAACGCCTATACCGAGGGCCGCGCCCGGCTGTTCGGCTATGCCATCAACCGTAAGATGGAGATTATTCAGGACGGCACGGTGGCCTACATGTCGCTGCTAGAGAACGAGATGCGCCGCTTCCAGTTCCAGCAGGGCGACAGCGAGGGCTTCGTGAACTACGCCCTGACGGTCAAGAAGATGAAAATGTCGGCCATGTTTCTGGCCCACCGCAAGTTCATCCGCGTCAGCTTGCGTTCGCGCGGAGATGTCGACGTCAATCTCTTCGCCCGCAAGTACTTCAATGGCGGCGGCCATAAGAACGCCGCCGGAGGTAAATCGTTCGTTTCGATGCAGGAGACTATCGAACACTATATCAAGTCGGTAAAGGAGTTCGCCGACGAAGGACACCTCGGCTGATCCGCCCGAGCGGCCGCCCTGCGGCGGTTTCCGTCAGCCGATTGCCCTATTTGGTTCTTCTTCGTTAATTTTGGAACATTATGGACGATTTCCGACTCAAAGTCTTCATTACGGCGGCCCGGACGCTCAGTTTCACCCGGACGGCCGAACGGCTTTTCATTTCGCAGCCCGCCGTCAGCAAACACATCGGCGAACTTGAATCCCAATATAAGGTGCAGCTTTTCGCGCGCCGCGGCAGCCGTCTCGAACTGACCGGGGCCGGGGAGACCCTGCTCTCCTGCGCCGAACGGCTGGCCGACGACTACCGCCGCATGCAGTACGAAATGAGTCTCTGCACGAGCGTTCCTGTGGGCGAACTGCGGCTCGGGGCCAGCACTACCATCGCCCAATACCTTCTGCCGCCGATTCTGGCCAGATTCACGACGCGCTTTCCGGGAGTGCGGGTAGCGATGATGTCGGGCAACAGCGATCAGGTCGAGCAGACGCTCGGCGGACACGGCATCGACTTGGGAATGGTCGAGAGCCTGAGCCGCCGTCAGGGCCTGCACTACACGGTTTTCGCGCCCGACGAGCTGGTGCTGGTGGCCCGCACGGGCGGTCCCTACGCGCGGACCGAGTCGATAACGACCGATGAACTGCGCGAAATTCCGCTCGTACTGCGCGAGGGCGGTTCGGGAACGCTCGAAGTCATCAAGGCGGCGCTGGGGCGCGCGGGCATCCGCATTCCGCAGCTCAACGTGGTCATGCGGCTGGGTTCGACCGAGGGGATCAAGGCTTTTGTCCGCAACAGCGACGCCATGGCCATCGTCTCGGTGATTTCGGTCGTGGACGAGCTGCGTAGCGGCGTGCTGCGCATCATCGACCTCGAAGACCTTCCCCTGCGGCGCGATTTCGCATTCGTGCACGTCGAAGCCGAACCGTCGGCCCTCGTCCGGCAGTTCATCGAGTTCGCCCGGGCCGATCTCTGACTGCGCAATCCTTGACCCGCCGACTTCTGAGCACTTTTCCTCTGATTCTCCGATCGGCTTTCCTCTGCCCGGCTTTCCTCTG
>JAJPZH010000104.1:15568-20903 GCA_021204515.1 Alistipes sp.
CTGCTCCTGACCGACTTCCGCCCTGACCGACTTCCGCCCTGACCGACTTCCGCCCGGGCCGCTTTCTGCCGGCCGCCCGGCCGCGATTTCTGCCGCAGCCGCCCCTCCCTTGTTGCGTTTGTCGTATAGCTTGCCGAATGCTCTGTCATACAGTTTGTTGCGGTTGTTTGCGCCCTCCCCGCCTTTTGTTACGGCTTTTGCCGCGTTCCTTCTTGTACGCTTTCCCGCGTTCCCTCCCGCCTTCCTTTCTGCTTTCCTTTCTGCTTTCCTTTCTGCTTTCCTTCTGCTTTCCTTCTGCTTTCCCTTCTGCACTTCCGGTCTCCGCTTTTGCCGTCGTTCCTGCCGTCGCTTTCGGGGGCGAGTCGGGTGTTTGTTTGCTGACGATATAACTTTTTGTTATGGCGGATAATGATTTCTTGTTTCATATTCCGTTAAAAGATGCGACCTTTGTCGGCGGAACAAAGAAAAAGTTATAGTACCCACTTTAAAAATACAAGCATATGCTGGAAAAAGGTAACAGGGCGAACACCCTGCACGGAATTCTGCTGATCGCTCTGTTTTCTTTCGCGGCCTTCTACATCGCCGGCTTTCCCATCGTAAAAAGGTTGTCGTTCAGTCCGCTGATCGTGGGCATCGTGCTGGGCATGCTCTATGCCAACAGCCTTCGCAACAAACTGCCCGAAACATGGGTCCCCGGCATCAAGTTCTGCACCAAGCAGCTGCTGCGCTGGGGCATCGTCCTTTACGGATTCCGCCTGACGCTGACTCAGGTGGCGGCAGTAGGCATCCCGGCCGTCGCCGTCGATCTGGTCATCGTGACGGTCACCATTTTCGGGGGAGTTCTGCTGGGCCGTCTCTTGAAGATAGACCGCGACACGGCGCTGATGACCTCGACGGGCAGCGCCATCTGCGGTGCGGCGGCCGTGCTGGGCGCCGAGCCGGTCGTGAAGTGCGAGGGATACAAGACCGCCATCGCCGTCTCCACGGTCGTGATTTTCGGAACCCTCTCGATGTTCCTCTATCCGCTGATGTACCGGATGGGGCTGCTCGGCGGACTGACGGATACGGGCGTGGCCGTCTATACGGGCAGTACCCTGCATGAAGTGGCCCATGTGGCCGGGGCCGGCAATGCGATGGACCCGACCGATGCGCTGGGAATCGCGGGCACGGCCACGATTACCAAGATGATCCGCGTGATGATGCTCGCGCCGGTGCTGGTCGTCATGGGCTTCGTGCTGGGCCGCCGCCGGAAGACCTCCGGAGCGCAGAAGGAGAAGAGCAAGATCACGGTGCCGTGGTTCGCCTTCGGATTTATCGGGATCATCTGTCTCAATTCGCTGCTGCAATACCTGTTCGGCGCGGAGAGCGTCCGCGAGATTCCGCTCAACGGAGCGATCGAGTACGCCGATACCTTCCTGCTGACGATGGCCATGACGGCGCTGGGTACCGAAACCAGTATCGACAAGTTCCGGCAGGCCGGGGCGAAACCCTTCGTCTTGGCGGGCCTGCTGTACGTCTGGCTGGTCGCAGGCGGTTATTTCGTTACCAAATATCTGGTCGGAATTTTGTAAATACGCCTGCCGGAGCCGTGCGGATGCGGATTTCGCCGGACCTCTGTCGGGCGGCATGTCTGTCCGGGCGGCGGTACGGCTTGGGAGTGAGAACGGCAGCCCTGCGAATCGGCGCGAACGCATGAACCGCACCGCTCCGGGCGTTCGGTTTCCGGTCTGCCCGAAGGGTCCGTTTTACGGCAATTTCGGCAGCGTGGGGGCTTCGTGCTCCGAATAACTGAGAACCGTCTCCCGTACGAAGTCCGCGAAGCCGCGGGCTTCTTCGTATGTGAGGGGACCGGGGTAGCTCATCAGAATCAGCTGATGGGGCGTGAAGGGCTTGCGGAACGAGGGGTGGATGTACTCGTAGGGGTTGGTGACGAATCCCAGCCGCTCGTAGAAGTGCTGACGGCGGATCGAGATGTCGTCTACCGGCGGGTCGATCTCCAGAATGACGCGGCCGGCCTTCCGGCAGAAGGCCGTGAGCGCCTGCGAACCCATATTCTGACCGCGCAGGAGGGGTGAAACCGCGAGATGTTCGGCATAGCGGTAACCTCCGGCGTCCCAGTGGAACAGGATGCCGATGAACTCTTCGCCGCGCCAGATGCCGTCGGCTTCGAACCGTGGGTCTTCGAACGCCCGGTCGTAGCTCTCCGCACTCCAGCGTTCGCAGCGGGGGAACGACTGTTCGTAAAGTTCCCACGCTTCGGCCCAGCCCTTGTCCACGCGTGATTCGAAAGGTATGAATTGCAGTTCCTGTGTCATTGTCGTCGTAATTTTGCGCAAGATAGTGCAAATTCCGCGCATTATCAACTCCTGCGTTTCTCTGCGGGCGTTTCCGGCTGGGACGACAAAAGGGATGCCCGGTCCGGACACCCCTTTCGTCGCCGTACGGCGTGAACTTTTTATTTCCTTTATTCTTCCGTTTTTCCTCCGGTGATCTCCTCCGGAATACCGTTGCAGCGCACGAAGACCTGCACGTCCGAGCGGTCGTCCTTGGCCGTCCAGACCATCGAATTCTCGGTGAAGTCGGTTATGATGTAGCGGTGCGTCCAGTCGCCTGCACCGTAGTCGTAGTCGCCGCGGATGACGGCGCCCAGCTCCGCGTCGTTGTCGATGACGAAGCGGCCCGTCAGTTTGCGGGGACCGAAGCTGTCGAGGTTCTGGTACATGACGTACTTGGCGTCCTTGCGGATGAATTCGATGTAGACGAAGCTGCCTTCGGCGAGCGGCGCACCGTTCCATTCGGTCAGCTGCCACGTACCTGCGATGTTGTTGTTGGTCACCTCCAGCGGAGTTACGTACATATCGTCGTCGCAGGCGCCGAGCAGCGCGAGGGCCGACAAAAGGACCGCGAATCTCAAAAATCTTTTCATATGACTTGTTTTTATCTTGTTTCTTATTCTGTTTCTCCGAACTCGACCCACAGCATGCGCCGGCTCGGCGGCACGTCGGGTCCCCCGATCGGCAGGGGAGTCCGCCGGAGCGGCTGCGGGGCTTTCGCCGGGTCGAAGCGGACGACCAGATCGCCTTTCCCGCCCGGTGCGAGCGTCGCCGGTTCGCAGGCGAAGCTCAGTCCGGTCGCCGCGAATCCGTCGTCGCAGACCGGGGTCAGCGGTTTGTCGCCCGTGTTCAGGCATTCGATGCGCTCGGTCTGCACCTTGTCCGTGCGGCCGAAGCGGACGGTCCGCTGCTTGAGCCGCAGGACGCCCATCGCATAGGGATAGTCGTCGTCCGTCCGGGCCGAAGCCGTGACCGCGCCCCGGAGGTTGAGGATGGCCGTAGGCTCCTTGTCCGAGAGCTGGGTGTAGACGAAAATCCGCCGGTCGAAAACGCCCGGATGTCCCTTGGGGCGGTAGGTCACCGTTACGGCGCCTTCGCCGCCCGGGGCGACGGGCTTTTTGTCCCAGCTTGCCGCGGCGCAGCCGCAGGTGGTCTGTACGCGGGTGATGACGAGCGGCGCGCTGCCCGTATTATGCCACCGGAACGTGTAGACCGGGGGAGTGTCGTCCTCGCCGATATGTCCGGCGTCGATCAGCGTGCGCTCGAACCGCATCGTTTCGGCCGCTCCCTTCGCCGTGGCCGGATGGGCCAGACTGTCGAGTTTGGCGCGGGAGACGATACGTATCTGGGCGCAGAGCGGTGCGGCGGCGAGAGCCGTCCACAACGCTCCGCAGCAGAAAAGCATGCGCATTATCGTTCTTTCCGTTCCGCATCGTCTTGAGTTTAGAGCCAGCCGCTGCCGTTCGCGACCTTGCGCACCGTGATATTGAACGTATGCGTCTCGTTGCCGCTCGACGTAATGGCAGCCTTGGTCGTGCCGCTCTTGAGTCCCTTGACCGTCAGTTTCCTGCCGTCGGCGGAGGCTGTGGCGACCGTCGTGTCGGAGATCGAGACCGTATAGGTCATCGTCTCGCCGTTGAGGAAATAGTTGGCCGGGATGACCGTCACTTCGCCGCCGAGGTTGATGTAGAGGTTCGGGAACGATACCTGCGTGCCGTTGCCGGCCACGGCGTTGAGCAGTTTGGCGGCGTTCACCTGACCAACGCCCATCTGTCCGCGGTAGTTGGACTTGTTGAGCTGCATCGGCTGGTTCAGGCCCACGTCGGCGACGTAGCGGTAGTAGAGTTTCAGCCCGCTCATGTAGTCGTCGATCGGCGTCGTGGTCTCGGAAAGCAGGGCTTTGAACTCGTCGGCCGTGAAGTGGCGGCGCAGTTTGGCTGCGTACGACAGTCCCAGCGCCGCGACGCCTGAAACGTGGGGGCAGGCCATCGAGGTTCCCTCCATGTACCCGTAGCCGCTTTCGCTGACGTTGTAGGGCAGCGTCGAGAGGACGGTGCCGGTTTCGCCGCGCTTGTGGTCGTCGTCGAAGTATTCGTAGTAGTAATCCTGATCGCCGCCCGGCGCCGCGATCGTGATGCCCGGGCCGTAGTTGGTATAGACGGCGGGGGTGTAGTCGGCGGCTGTCGCGGAGACGGAGATGCAGTAGTCGGCGGCGCCGGGGAATCCGGCCATCGGAGCGTTTTCGTTACCGCCGGCGAAGATCGCCAGACCGCCCTCGATCGGACCGTTGGGCGAACCTGCATTGTGTATGAAGTATTCCAGCGCCACTTTTTCGAGCGGGCAGGCTTTTTCCCACTCTTCCTGAGTCTTGAAGCCCGGATCGCCCCATTCGTAGCTGTTGGCCATACCGGAGTTGTAACCCCAGCTGCACTGCAGGATCACGGCGCCGTTGTCTGCGGCGTATTTGATGGCTTTGACCGTGGAGAGGGCGTCGCCGGCGGTGTCGCCGGAGAATATCTGGCACGACATGATCTTCGCGCCGGGGATATTGCCGTCGCCGCCGGCGATCGAGCTGATGCCGATGCCGTTGTTGTTCTGCGCGGCGATTACGCCCGCTACGTGCGTGCCGTGGCCTGTGTCGCTGACGTCGTCCCACGAGATGACGCCCGTGTTCTTGACGAAGTTGTAGCCGTAGACGTCGCCCTGATAGCCGTTGCCGTCGTTATCCTTGTGCGAGCGGTAGATTTCGTTCTCGTTGACCCACATGCTGTTCTGCAGGTCGGGGTGTTCGAGCATCACGCCCTCGTCGAGGACGGCCACGACGATCGACTCGTCGCCAGTCGAGAGTTTCCACGCCTGCTCGCACTGCACGTCGGCGTCCACGATGGATTTTTCGCCGAACAGGTTGCCGCGGTTCACGAGGTGCCACTGCTGGGGGAGCAGCAGGTCGTTGAACGGAAAGGCCGAAACTTCGCCCGAACGGGTCATGCGCTGCTGCCGGA
>JAJPZH010000067.1 GCA_021204515.1 Alistipes sp.
GCTTAATTTCGCGTTCGTATCGGACGATATCGAGATTCTGGGCGGCGCTAGTCAGGCTTTTGTCTGCGGAATGGCCTTTATGCTCCTGCTGGTGCCCGTGATGTTCATCTGCGAACTTTACCGCAAACAGCAGAATCCGGCTTCCGGAATCGGCACGACGCTGATGGGAGTCTGCTACATTGCACTGCCCCTTTCGCTGATGTGCTATATTCCGATCATCGGAAGCGATGTGTGGACTCCATGGGTGATGATTTTTTACATTTTCATCATCTGGGCCAACGACGTCTTCGCCTATCTGGTGGGTATGTCCGTCGGACGGCACCGTATGTTTGAGCGCCTTTCGCCCAAAAAATCGTGGGAAGGATTCTTCGGAGGGCTGGTCGGTGCCGTGGCAATGGGCTATGCCGCCGCGCAGGTGCTGGATGCGGATGTCTGGGCTTGGGTCGGCCTCGCGCTGGTAGCGGCCGTAACGGGGGTGCTGGGCGACTTGGTGGAGTCGATGTTCAAACGCGCCGCGGGCGTCAAGGACTCGGGAAATCTGATTCCCGGGCACGGCGGCGTGCTGGACCGCTTCGACGCATTGCTGCTCTCGGCACCGTTCGTCTTCGTCTATATGCTTTTTGTTATGTAACTGCAATCCTAAATTAAGCTATGAGAATAAATAAAGAAGGCTACAAAATTATCGGTATCTCCGGTGCCGTTTGCGTATTTTTGTGGTGGTTGATCTATCATCTGCTGGTCAGCGACGCGAATATTTCGCTGCTGTGGGTGAGCGCCGTGCTGTTGCTGCTGTTCTGGTTCTTTATCGTTGCGTTTTTCCGGGAACCCCGCCGCGTGCGCATCCACGATGCCGACCTTGCCTTTTCGCCCTGTGACGGCCGCGTCGTCGTGACCGAAATCGTGAAGGAAAACGAATATCTGAATGAGGAGATGCTTCAGATTTCGATTTTCATGTCAGTCACGAATGTTCATATGAACTGGGTGCCGGTGGGCGGTACCGTCGAATATTTCAAATATCATCCGGGGCGTTTTCTGGTGGCGTGGCATCCCAAGTCCTCGACCGAAAACGAACGTACTACGACCGTGGTCAAGATGGCTTCGGGACAGAAGGTTCTCTTCCGCCAGATCGCAGGGCTGATCGCGCGCCGCATCATCTCCTATATGAAAGTGGGCGCTCCCGTAGAGCAGAACAGCGTCTGCGGCTTCATCAAATTCGGGTCGCGCGTCGATGTGCTCGTCCCCAAGAACAGTGAACTTCTGGTCGAGATCGGCGACCCCGTAGTGGGTTCGCAGACTCCGATCGCACGCCTTCCGAAAGCTTAATCCATCCGTTGTATGAGGACGACACCCCAGACCTTCCTGCGGTTTATAGCGGGCGCGGCGGTTGCTGCGGCCGTCCTCTTTCTGGTCTGGTATTTCCGGTCGATCGTCGTCTATGTCCTGATCTCGGCCGTGCTGGCCGTCGTGGGCAATCCGCTGGTCAAACGTCTCGCGGCACTGCATGTCAAGGGCTGGAAGGTGCCCCGCTGGCTGGCGGCGCTGGCGACGCTGATCGTTATCTGGGTGGTGCTGGCGACCTTGTGTTCGCTGTTCGTGCCGCTCGTCTTCAATAAAATCTATCAGTTGTCGAACGTCGATTTCGCTACTGTCGTAGCGAGCATCGAAGAACCGATAGCCCGCGCCCAAAGCTACCTGCACGAATTCTTCGCCATGCCCGAGAGCACGTTCTCGCTCTCGGAGGCTCTCGCGTCGGCGCTCAAGCAGGTGATCGACATCGAGTCGCTCAACACGGTCTTTTCGTCGATCGTCAATGTCGTGCTCTCCTCCGTGATCGCTATTTTCTCCATAACCTTCATCACCTTTTTCTTTCTGCGGGACGAAGGGCTTTTCTACTCCATGATTACGTCGATGTTCCCCGAACGTTACCATGAAAATATCACCCGGGCACTCGACTCCGTGACCGTCCTGCTGGCACGTTATTTTACGGGAATTCTCTCCGAAAGCCTGCTGCTGATGGTGGCCGTGTCGCTGACGATGATGGCTTTCGGGATGAAAGCCGCCGACGCGGCGTTCATCGGACTGGTGATGGGCGTGATGAACGTAGTGCCCTATGCCGGGCCGCTTATCGGCGGCGTGGTTTCGGTCTTCGTGGGTATCGTGACCCCGATCGAGGGTATGACCGTGGGGCATACGGCCGTTGTCATCATCGGCTCGCTGCTGATCCTCAAGGGGCTCGATGACTTCGTGCTGCAGCCGACGCTCTATTCGTCGCGTGTCAAGGCGCATCCGCTGGAGATCTTCCTCGTGATTCTGATCGCCGGGTCGCTGGCAGGAATTCTTGGCATGCTGCTGGCGATTCCCTCCTATACCGTGCTGCGCGTCTTCGCCAAGGAGTTCTTCTCGCAGTTCAGTCTGGTGCGTAAACTGACCGAAAAAATCTGATGGAGAAGGTGACCATTGAGGGCGTTGTGGAACACGGACGCCGGCTCGGACGCGAACTCGGATTTCCGACGGCGAACGTGGCCGTTCCCGATTCAGTCGCGGCGGAGGACGGCGTTTACCGTTCGCGCGCCGAGGTGGATGGCGCGGTTTACGATGCGATGTCGAATCTCGGCCGCAATCCTTCGGTCGGCGGGACGGCTCGGCGCCTCGAAACGCATATTTTCGGCTTCAGCGGCGCATTGTACGGCCGCCTTCTGCGTGTGGAGCTGCTCGAAAAGATCCGTGACGAGCGGCGGTTCGATACGCTGGAGGAGCTGCAGGCGCAGATCGAAAAAGACAGGGAATATATTTTGAAATTAAAATAGATAGCTATGTATTTAGACTTGACAATGCCCTACAAGGTTGCCGATATGTCGCTGGCCGGGTGGGGGCGTAAGGAGATCGAGATCGCCGAGCACGAAATGCCCGGACTGATGGCCGTCCGCCGTAAATACGGCCTGCAGAAGCCGCTGAAAGGCGTGCGTGTCATGGGTTCGCTGCATATGACCATTCAGACCGCCGTGCTGATCGAAACCCTCGTGGAGCTGGGCGCCGACGTGCGCTGGTGTTCGTGCAACATCTTCTCGACGCAGGACCATGCCGCCGCCGCGATTGCCGAGACGGGCGTTCCCGTTTTCGCATGGAAGGGCGAGACGCTGCCCGAATACTGGTGGTGTACGGCTATGGCGCTGTCGTTTCCGGGCGGCAAGGGTCCGCAGCTGATCGTAGACGACGGCGGCGATGCGACGCTGTTGATTCACAAGGGCTTCAAAGCCGAGGACGACGCCTCGACGCTCGATTACGAACCCTCTTCCTACGAAGAAGAGGTGATTATCGACACGCTGAAAAAGGTGTTGGCCGAAGACAAGGACAAGTGGCACCGCACGGTGGCCGAATGGAAGGGCGTCAGCGAGGAGACCACTACGGGCGTGCACCGGCTCTACCAGATGCAGGAGGCGGGCGAACTGCTTGTTCCGGCCATCAACGTCAATGACTCCTGCACCAAGTCGAAGTTCGACAACCTGTACGGCTGCCGCGAGTCGCTGGCCGACGGCATCAAGCGTGCGACCGACGTGATGATCGCCGGCAAGGTCGTCGTCGTGTGCGGTTACGGCGACGTGGGCAAGGGCTGCGCCGCCTCGATGCGTTCGTACGGAGCGCGCGTTATCGTGACCGAGATCGACCCGATTTGCGCTCTGCAGGCGGCGATGGAGGGCTTCGAGGTGAAGACCGTCGAAAGCGCCCTCAGCGAAGGCAATATCTTCGTGACTTGCACGGGCAACTGCGACATCATCACGCTGGAACATATGGAGCGGATGCGCGATCAGTCGATCGTCTGCAATATCGGCCACTTCGACAATGAGATACAGATGGCGCGGCTCGAAAAGTCGGGCGCCGTGAAGACCACGATCAAACCGCAGGTCGATAAGTTCACCTTCCCCGACGGACATTCGATTTTCGTGCTGGCCGAAGGCCGTCTCGTGAACCTCGGCTGCGCTACGGGCCATCCCTCGTTCGTGATGTCGAACTCCTTCACGAACCAGTGTCTGGCGCAGATGGAGCTTTGGCAGGAGAAGCTCGAAGTGGGCGTTTACCGCCTGCCCAAGCACCTCGACGAAGAGGTGGCGCGTCTGCATCTGGACAATCTGGGCGTGGAACTGACCCGCCTGACCCCTAAGCAGGCAGACTATATCGGCGTGAATCCCGACGGTCCCTACAAGGCGGAGCACTACCGCTATTGAGGCCGGCGGCATCCGGCATGGAAAAAGAGGATACCCGCCGGGTATCCTCTTTTCGGTTTTATCCGTGCCGCAGATCAGCGGCGGCGGGGAAGGGCCTGCGGATGTGCGACCCGGTTGGCCGCGGCAATGGCGGCCTTGTATGCGGAAGGATTCTGCTGGGGTGTTACGGCGGGCAGCTTCGCGGGCAGGGTCACCGTGTAGCAGGCCGGGACGCCGGGAACGCCGTCGGCATCGTAAGCCATATAGATCACTTCGAAGGTTTCGTTGGCCATCGAAACGTCCCAGAACGTGACGTCGTAGTAATAGAACCCGTCGGCGCCCACTTCCAGATCCATGCTGCTTTTCCAGCCGGAGTAGTAGCCGTCGTAGTCTTCGCCGTAGGCGTTGGCGAGCGACGAGAAATACTGGCGCCAGTAGGATGTCTCCTTTTTAGCGAAATCGCCCTTGTAGTAGCCGTCTTCGTAGCGGAATGCACGGGCGCCGTCGGTCGGTTCGAAACGATATACCGTTGCGAAGCAGTTTTCGGGGGCGCCTTCGAGTTCGGAGGAGTTGACCACCACGTGCTGGATACGCAGCGCGGCCTCGCTTTGGCCCTGATCGCCTGACGACGAGCGTGCCGGAGTTTTGAGTTTCGCCCAGTTGAGCTTGCCTAAATTGCCGTCGGCATCGACGCCGACTACGGCGAGAATATATTCAGTGGAGTACCCCCATGACGATTCGGTCAGCGTATTGTTGGAAATGGGTTTCTGGGCGGTCAGGTACCCGATCATGTCCTCTTCGGTGTTGGGCTCGAAATCAGGATCGTCCGGGTCGTCGTCGAAATAGCTGCCGTATACGCACGTGGCGTAATAGGCGACGGTCTTGTCGTTGGGAGTAAACGTAGCCGTGATGCGGCAGTAATAGCTGGTGCGTTCTTCGTAGTTGACTTCGAACGTCACCCACGGACCGGAGAGATATTCCGGTTCGCCGGTCGTTACCGGGTATTCGCACCACTCCGAGTCGAGCGTCTTTTCGCCGTCGCCCAGTGCTTTGATGCGGAAAGTGTAGGCCGTCGATGCTTTCAGATCGGTGAAAGCCGCCGAGAGCGCATCGGTGTTGGTTTCGGGAACGATCACCGTGACGGCACCGTGGGAGTTCTTATGCAGCAGGGTATAGGTGTACGATACGGCTCCTTCGACCGCTTCCCATGAGACTGCAAAGGAATCGGAGGTTATGTCCGATGCGGCCGGGGCCGGCGGCGTCACGGCTTCCGGTTCCGGAACGGTCGGATCATCGTCGGAGCAGGAAATCCCCCCCCCTGCCAAAATGAAAAGCAGCAGATACGGTAATAATTTTTTCATAACGTGTGGGATAAAAGAGTTGAAAATTTTTGATGGTTAAAAAATTGCGAAACGAATTTAATATCTTTCTCCGAAAATTCCAACACCCGATTGCCCTCCGCAAAAGGTGGCCGAAAACAGATTGTAACCTCATTATTCTATTTGTTTTATAGTTTTTTTCTTTTCCTGCAGCTGAGATTTGCAGGACTTTTTCGGACAGGACTTTAAAATTACGAATTGTAATTTTAACTTTTTTCGAATATTTTTTTCGCCGGGCGCGGAAATAAAAGCAGGGCGTATGGACTGCCGTTACTTGCCTGTCGGCGACGGTATTATCCGGAGGTTTGCTCCGGCAGGCAGGACCGAAGGTTCTTGTTTTTCGGGATACTTTCCGGGCGTATGTGAAATATTGTCCGTCATATCTGCCGATAGATTGGCTTTTGTCGTGAAAATGCTTATCTTTGAATGTTTTTACCGATTCCGTAAGCTGTCCTTAATTATATTCGATTATATAATATTGCCGCCTGCCGCGTGTCTTTACGCTGTCGTGTATCCGACCCTACTTTTGTTTAACTTAAATAAATTGCTATGAAATTTTTTACGATGCGGAGACTGGCCGCCTGCATGGGCGCACTGCTCCTTGTTTCCCCCCCCCTGCTGACGGGTTGCGACGACTATGACGACTCGGAGCTGTGGCAGAATGTGAACGACCTGAAGAGCCGGATCGAGGCCCTCGAAACCAAGATCGGCCAGATGAACACCGAGATTGCAGCCCTCCAGAAAATCGTGGACGACGCGGTGACCGTCGTCAAGGTCGAAAAGAGCGCCGACGGTTATGTCATCTATTTTTCGGACAACACGACGGCCGAGATCAAGAACGGCACCGCCGGAGACGACGCACCCGTTATCGGCGTCAGGCAGGATACGGACGAGGTTTATTACTGGACGATCACGACCGACGGCAAAACCGAGTGGCTGATGGCCGGCGGTGCGAAACTGCGCGTGACGGGCGAAAGCGTCAAACCCGTGATGTCGGTCGATGACGAGGGCTACTGGACGATCAGCTACGACGGCGGCAAGACCTCCGAGCGGATTCTCGATGCCGCGGGCGATCCCGTTTCCGCCGTGACCGAGGGCAGCAGTATCGGTTCGCTGTTCAAGAGCGTCAATTACGACGACAACAATGTCTATTTCGAACTGAGCGACGGTTCGATCGTGACGGTGCCCGTCCGCAGTAATTTCTACATGCTGATCCGCAAGGCTCCCGAAGTCGCGACTTTCGTTTTCGGCGAGACCAAGGTTTGGGACGTCGAGTCCGCCGGGGTGACGAAAACCCTTGTTTCGAAGCCCGACGAGTGGAAGGTGACCTATGCCGACGGCAAGCTGACGGTCACGGCCCCGACCGAAGCGCATAAGGAGTGTGCCGATCTGCGGGGTACGGTGGGCATCACCTACTTCAGCGCCAACGGTCAGGCCGATGCCGTGATGATGGACGTGGTGGCCGATGCCGATTACAGGGGCGAGACCGTGGGTGACGACTTCACGGTTAATATCACGGAGATCACCGACAAGAATATCAAGGCGACGATAACCCCGAAAGACGACGCTACCTATTGGTATATGGGATATACCACGCAGGAGAATATCGACAACGGCGGGCTGGACAAGCTGATCAACGACCCGTTGAACGGTTATCTTTCGATGCTGGGTTATTATGCCGCTTATGGTTATCTCGACATGTATGCTTTTAAAGGCGCCAAGACGGACTTCTCCTTTCCCGGTGTGCTGACGGGCGGTACGGAGTTCTGTGCCGTACTGTTCGGATTTACACCCGATACCTCTGCCGGGTACCCTGTTCCCGTTACTTTGAAAACCGAAGTGATGACCGTGCCCTTCAAGACGCAGGAGCCGGTCGTAATCAATACCGTTTACCGCATCGACGTCTCCGACGTGTCGTGGTACGGCGCCAAATACACCTGCGTTCCGTCGGACGATCTGGGTTATCTCCACGGTTTTATCCGCAAGTCGGAATTCGACACTTATGACGATGACGCCGCATTCATGAAGTCGCGTATCGATATTTACAAGAGGGCTTATAAGAACGAACTGGAGAGCGGTGCGCTGACATGGGCCGATCTGACCTTCACCGAAACGCAGACTGTCGTGGCTCCGGCCTATATCGAAGAGGCCGGTGCTACGCGCATGGGACTGGTCGATGATACGGAGTACTATGTCTACGCGTTCTCCTGCACCGACGGCGATGCTACTTCGCCGCTGTCGAAAGCCGCCTTCAAGACCGGAAAATTCATCCCCTCCGAGGAGTGTACGTTCGAAATCACCACGACGGTCGAACGTCAGGACGTGACGGTGAACGTCGTGCCGTCGAATAAGAACGTCACTTATTATTTCAGCGTCACCAGAGCCGCGCAGCAGGAGCAGTTCGACGCCGACCTGCAGTTTGCCGTGGATGATCTGATTTGGACCAAAATTTGGGTCGAATCCCAGCAGGTTACGCTTTCCAGCCTGCTTTCGAAGGGCGAGGACAGCAACAAGTGGACCGACCTCTGGGCCGCAACGGCCTATATCGTTTGCGCCTACGGCGTTTCGGAGGACGGTTCGATCACCACGCGTCCGACTCTTGCCCGCTTCATAACGAAGGGCACGATCGACCAGACGAGTGTGAAGAACGCCGCCCCGAGTGCGATGGGCGGCAAGGTTTTCCGCCGTTAGCCGTTTCGGCCGCACCTAAAACAAGAACGCCGCAGGAAATCTCCTGCGGCGTTCTTCGTTTCTGCGGATTCCGGCACGTCAATAGCCGAAAATCTCCTCCTGCGATACGGTCTGAATGGGACCGAGGGTTTTCAGGTAGTTGAGATCAAGGTCCTGAATGTCACCCAGAATACCGTAGATGTATTTGCGGCCTTTGACCCACTTCTGCTGTGCGGCTTTTACGTCGTCGAGCGTCATGGTCTGCACCTTCTCGAAAATCTGCTTGTCGCGGGGAGCGTCGAGACCCAGATCGCGGGCGCGGAGATAGCTCCACAGTACGCCGTCCTTTACCGTGCGCTCGGTGCGCAGACGCGAGATGAGCGCTTCCTTGGCGATTCCGAACGCCTTTTCCGATTCGGGCATGTTGTTGATGATGTCGTCGAAAGCTTCGATGGCTTTCTGCATCTTGTCGTTCTGCGTGGCGATGAAGGCGTAATAGCTGTAATCGCCGTTGGCATTGCTCGGCGTTGAGAGGGTAGCCCATGCCGAGTATGCCAGACCGCGCGCTTCGCGCATCTCTTGGAAGACGATGGTATTCATGCCGCCGCCGAAATATTCGTTGTAGAGCGTGATTTCGGGATCGGCCGCCACGTCGAATTTCTCGCCGCGGTTCGAGAACTGCAGGTAATAGAGCTGTTTGGCGTCGTACTGAGCCAGTACGACCTTGTTCGCGTCGGTGGGCAGCAGTGTGCTGAATTTCTTCTCCAGCGGCTGCAGGTCGGCGGCGACCTTGTGATGTTCCGCCAGCGCACTCTTGACTTCGGCCTCTTTCTGCGGGCCGTAGTAGAGCACCTCGTGCTGTTTGCCCATCAGGCCGCCGATCTTGGCGAGCAGCTGTTCCGAGGTCAGCGCCTGCAGCGCCGGGTCGGTGAGGGTCGTGCGGCGGATGAAGTCGCCGCCGTAGAACAGATAGCGCTGGAGCGCGCCGAAACAGCGGCTTTGGTTGAGTTTCGCATCCGCACGGCTCTTGAGCATGTCGGCTTTGCAGTTCTCCAGAATCGCTTCGTCGGGCTTGGCGCCGGCGATCAGTCCTTCGACGATCTCCATGGCTTTACCCATGTTTTCGCTCAGTCCCGTGATCTGGATCGAGCTTTGGTTGGCTCCCGCGTTCATGTAGAACGAGCAGGCGATGTCGTACATCTCCGATGCGATCTCTTCGGCGGTCATCTTGTCGGTTCCCAGATAACTCAGGTAGTTGAACGCGAGGTTCAGCGCCGGATCGTTCTCCGTACCGGTGTTGAAGACGTAAATCAGCGTAAAGATATCGTTGGTCTCGTTCTTCTTGTAGAGAACGTCGATGCCGGGCTGTGCCGCGAACTGCGACATATCCTTCTTGTAATCCACGAATACGGGTTCGATCGGCTCTACCTGCGCAGTCTGTATCTCGGTGAGGAATTCGCTCTGCGAGTCGCGGTTGGTCACGATCGGGGTGATCTTCGGAGCGGCGATTTTCTGTTCGTCGGGATCTTTGCCTTCGCGCTTGTAAACGATGGCGTAACTCTCGGGACCGAGGTATTCGTTGGCCCAGTTCACGACGTCCTGCTTGGTGATTTTCGACATGCGGTCGAGCTGCTTGACGTCGTCTTCCCAGTTTTTGCCGCCGATGAATGAGTAGACGTAAAGCATTGCCCGGTCGTTATCCTCGAACGAGCGCATCAACTGCATTTTGTAATTGTTGATGGTCGCTTCGATCAGTTTTTCATCGAAGTTCCCCTCCCGCAGTTTTGCTACTTCCCCCAGAAGCAGGTCGCGGACTTCGTCGAGCGACTGCCCTGTCTTGGGACGTCCGGCTACGAGGAACGAACTGTAATCGGGCTGTTCCGACGGATAGGCGTAGGCCGAGAGTACTTTCTGCTGCTGGTTCAGGTCGAGGTCGATCAGGCCGGCCTGTCCGTTGTAGAGTATCGAGCCGACGATATTTGCCAAGTCGTTCTGGCCGTCGGAGTAGCCCGGCAGGCGCCAGCCCAGCATGACGTTGGCGGCTTCGAGACCGTAAACCTCCTTCACTACGGGGGACGTGATCGGCTTTTCGGGTTCGAACTGCAGTTTGGGCAGATTCGGGTTGGGCTGCATGTCGCCGAAGTATTTTTCGATCGTGGCGACCATTTCGTCGGGTTCGAAATCGCCCGAAACGCATACGGCCATGTTGTTGGGCACGTAGTAGGTCTTGTGGTAGTTTCGGACGTTGGTGATCGAAGGATTTTTCAGATGTTCCTGCGTACCCAACACGGTCTGCGTGCCGTAGGGGTGGTTGGGGAACAGCGCGGCGTCCATCGCTTCCCAGACTTTGCGGCTGTCCTGCGTCAGTGACATGTTCTTCTCCTCGTAGATGGTCTCCAGTTCGGTGTGGAAGCCGCGGATTACGGGATTCTTGAAACGGTCGGCTTGGATTTTGGCCCAGTTGTCGATCTGGTTCGAGGGAATATCCTCGACGTAAACCGTCATGTCCTGCGACGTGAAGGCGTTGGTTCCGTTGGCGCCGATGGCCGACATCAGCTTGTCGTACTCGTTGGGAATGGCGATTTTCGAAGCTTCGTAGCTGATCGAGTCGATGCGGTGATAAATGGCCGCGCGTTCGGCTTCGTCGGTGGTCTTGCGGTAAACCTCGAAGAGATTCTCGATCTCATCGAGCATCGGTTTCTCCGCGGCGTAGTCCGAGGTGCCGAACTGCTGCGTACCCTTGAACATCAGGTGTTCGAAGTAGTGTGCCAGACCCGTGGTCTCCGCGGGATCGTTCTTGCCGCCGACCTTCACGGCGATATAGGTCTGGATGCGGGGCGCCTCCTTGTTTACGCTCATGTAGACTTTCAGTCCGTTGTCGAGCGTGTAGATGCGGGTGTTCAACGGGTCGCCCGCGACCGTTTCGTACTTGTACTTGGAACAAGCTGCGGCCAGCATCGCTGCGATGACTACCGCAAAGAGTAGAAACTTTTTCATTATCAATAGGGGTTAGAAAAGAGTTGCAAACCAGTCCCGCACGGCGGGGTAGGTGTCGGCCGTCACATGGACGAACATGCCGATCGCCGCTACGAGTTTGATGCCCGTGCCGACGACGAACGAGAGGAACGAGCCGATGCCGACCAGAAACGCTTTGCCCGCGTCGCGGCGGTCGTTGAGCAACTCGCCGAGTACGGCGCCGAAGAAGGGGCCGAGGATGATGCCGACGGGCGGAAAGAAAAAGAATCCGGCGAAGACGCCGACCGTGGCGCCGATGGCGCCCGAACGGGACCCCCCGAAGCGGCGGGTCATCCACGCCGGCAGGAAATAGTCGGCGACGCTGACCGCGACGGTGATTGCCAGCCAGAGCCAGATGGCCGCGGGCGACATGCTCGAATAGGAGGTGAAGTAGGCGCAGAGAAGTCCTGCGTAACTGAGTACTACGCCGGGCAGGGCGGGGACGATACAGCCGATGATGCCGACGATCGAGAGCAGGAATGCTGCGACGGAGAGTGCTATGTCCATAATCTTGTGGAGGATAACTCTTACAAAGATAGACCGGGAAGCCCGAAAATGCAAATAAATGGAACGTTATTTTGTTTTTCCGCCCGTCCGGTTTGCTTCCGGATATCCGGCGCCGGACTTATTTTATTCATTTTCATTTGTTAATCCGGTAAAATTGGTTTTACTTTATACGTACACTGCGTACTGAACTTATCCCCGTTACCTTATTCCTTCCCGCTATGACGTTTACCCGGATTTTCCTGCTTTCCTGCTGCGCTGCGCTTGCCGCGGTGTGTGTCGGTAAGGTCAAAACAGACATTAACCGCGGTGTCGATATCGCCGCGCTGGAACCGATGGCCGAATATGAGGTTCCCGTGAAAGCGGGCTTCACGACCGTCGTTTCGCTCGGCGGCGAACAGTTGGCCGTGACGCACTCCCCGCTGACAATCTCTGTTCCGGCCTGTGCCGTGGAAGGAACACGCGCCGACCGGCTCTATGCCGCCACGACCAATTTCGGCGAATGGCTCCGCACGGGCAATGAAACGCTGCTGCTCGGCAACCGGGTCGTGGCGAATACCTTCACCCCGGCGATCGTCAGGAACGGCGCTGACGGCGACCTGTGGGATTATAAGAACTGAGGACACTTGGGCCAAATCCACTCAGGTCAGAATATTCACCTGAAAAGCGAACTTTGCTCCGATTATTTCCCCGAAGAAATAGAGTCTGACCAAATTATACTATATTTGTTATCGAATGAACTCTATTTTATAAATTATGGATTTATCCTTGAAACGTTGTGATTGGTGCGGAACGGACCCGTTATACATGGAGTACCACGATAAGGAATGGGGCAGAGAGGTTACCGACGACAAAAAAATGTTTGAGTTTCTGGTGTTGGAGGGTGCGCAGGCGGGATTGAGCTGGATTACGATTCTGCGCAAACGTGAAAATTACAGAAAAGCGTTTGCCGGATTCGATGTCCATAAAGTAGCGGCCTTCACGGAAAACGATGTGGACAGGCTAATGCTGGATGCGGGAATCATCCGAAATAGGAGGAAGATAGAAGCCGCGGTGACCAATGCAAAACTTTTCATCGAAATTCAAAAGGAGTTCGGTTCTTTCTGCAAATATATGAAATCTTTTCTTCCCGATAATAAACCTGTGGTAAATTACTGGAAGACTCAGGGCGAGATTCCTGCGTCTACGGCATTATCCGATACTATAAGCAAGGATATGAAAAAACGCGGGTTCAAATTTTTCGGAACGACCATCTGCTATGCTCATTTACAGGCCGTAGGATATGTAAATGACCATCTTGCAGACTGTCATTGCAGAAATTTTTAGTTCAGAAGGATTTACAATGCGTCACGTCCGGAAAATCTCCGATGTGGCTGATTTGTCCAATCTCGGATTACCGTTCGTAAGGAGTTTTACGGAGTGGAAATAATATCATAGGGTGGCTTTATGCCGCTGGTGGCCGGAAGAAATTCCGACCTCCTTTTTCGGCGAGGGCTGCCTTTTCTTTCGGGCAGCCGCTATTTCACGAGCCGGTTCGTCGCCGTGTCGGGGAATACGATCCACGGTTTGAACTGTTTGGCGTCCTCGAAATCCATCAGCGCATAGGATGCGATGATAATGACGTCGCCGACCTGTACCTTGCGGGCCGCGGCGCCGTTGAGACAGATGCAGCCGCTTCCGCGTTCGCCTTTGATAACGTAGGTCTCGAAACGCTCTCCGTTGTCGATGTCCATAATCTGGACCTTTTCGCCTTCGATGATGTTGGCCGCTTCCAAAAGGGCTTCGTCGATGGTGATGCTTCCCACGTAATGCAGGTCGGCCTGCGTGACCGTTACGCGGTGGATCTTGGATTTGATGACTTCAATCTGGAATTTCATTATCGGATACGGATGTTGTCGATTAAACGAATGTCTCCCGCCTGCACGGCGATACAGCCCTGAATACGCGCGGCGTCGCCCCATGCGGCGACTTCCTGCATCGTCTGCGCATCGACGGACTGGTAGTAGATGACTTTCAGCAGCGGACTGCGTTCCACTTCGGCCGTGACCCACGCTTTCAGCGCAGCGGGCGTCAGCTCCTGTGACTTTTCGACGGCGGCGCGCAGGGCGGCATAGATCTGCGGCGCAGCGGCGCGGTGCGCCGCGTCGAGCAGCGCGTTGCGCGACGAGAGGGCCAGTCCGTCTTCGCCGCGTACGATCTCGCATTCGACGATCCCGACCGGAAGCGCCAGCTGGTTTACCATCGCTTTGATGACGGCGATCTGCTGGAAATCCTTCTCTCCGAAGTAAGCGCGCGCCGGACGTACGATGTCGAACAGCCGGCTGACGACCTGCGCCACGCCGTTGAAGTGGCCGGGGCGCGTGGCGCCCTCCATCACCTTGTCGATCTGTCCGAAATCGAACTGACGGTTGTCGGGCTGAGGATATATCTCCTCGACTGAAGGCATCAGCACGAAATCCGCTCCGGTCTGCTCCAGCAGACGTGCATCGGCTTCCGGGGTGCGGGGATAATGTCTCAGGTCGTTTTTGTCGTTGAATTGGGTGGGATTCACGAATACGCTCACTACGACGGTGGCGTTCTCCCGGCGGGCGCGCTCGACGAGCGAGCGGTGTCCCGCATGCAGGGCACCCATCGTCGGTACGAATCCGATTCCGGACTGCTCCACCGTGTCCAGTTCTGCACGGAGTCTTTTGACGCTTGTAAATATTTTCATCTCTTCTGAAACGAACTTGCGGGGCAAAGGTATGAATTCCCGCAAACATAACGAAGAAAAAACGGAAAAAAAGCGCCTGCATTCCGGCAGCGGCGTTTTTTCGTCCGGAAACGCTTCTCCGCGGCGGCTGCCCGCCTTCGGGCGGAGCCGCAGTGACTCTGCAAAATAAACCGTTCGTGTGAAAAGAGGGGAAATTCGTTTAATATATTTCCGGGAATAGTAAAAAACGACTATATTTACATATATTTGAACCGAAGCGGGAATACCCGTCTCTCGTAGCAGTGGGTGCGGGAGTCCGGGGGTCTCTGTTCCCGCAATATATGATAAACGCTCTCCGGGGCCGGGGCAACTTTTTATTGACTATGAAGAAAATTTTACTGTGTCTGCTTGCCCTTGCGGCCGGTTTGGCCGCTTTCGGACAGAACGAAAGCTCGTTCGGCGTTCGTGCCGGTCTCAATGTGACGAATCTTCGTCTCAGCGAAGGAGGTCTGAGTATGTCGCTGGATTCGCGTGCCTCTTATCATGTGGGCTTTGTCTATCAGCAGTCGATGCTGCGGATGCTTCCCCTCTATTTCGAAACGGGACTCTACCTCTCCGGACGAGGAGCTTCGGTGGAGGCGAGCGATCTGGATTTGGGTGTGGCCGGAAAGGTGAAATTCAATATGCTTTACCTGCAGCTTCCGGCTATGGTAAGCTGGCATCTGGATTTCAAAAGCGTCTCGATTCAGCCTGCCGTCGGCGTCTACTACGGTTTCGGCATTCACGGCAAGCTCAAGGGCGACGCCGCGAAAGTCGATCTGTTCAAGGAGATTTCAGTGCCCGTCGCGGACGGCTCCGTCGAAGGCCAAGTGTTCAAACGTTCCGATTTCGGACTGCGCTTCGGCGTAGGGGTTACCGTCATGAAGCATTACTATGCGGGTGTCGGCTACGATCTCGGTCTGCTCAATATCTCCAAGGAATCGGGCGACGGCAAGATAAAGAACGGCAGCTTCTTTATTTCGTTGGGTTACAACTTTTAGCTCCGCTGCCTGAATAAACGGTGCGCATGTCCTTCGGGATGTGCGCATCTTTCGTATTGTTTTGTCCGTTTTTTGCTATCTTTGCCGAAGATAAACTCCGGCTTGGACAGGCGGTGTCCCGGCAGGGCCGGTCGGTGGCTCCGCATTCGGCTTGCGCTGTCCTTGTACGGCCGGCGCTTTCCGGTGGAATTCGGTTCCGGCCGTTTTCCGGGTGTGTGCCGTTTTTTGCGAGAAATTCCAAACCCGAACGATATGAAAAGATTATTTACGTTTGCAACTATGACTGTTACCGCTCTTGCACTGACCTCGTGCGGCGGGGCTTCCCGAAGCGAAACCCCGTGGATCGTCGATCGTTTCGACGACATCAAGGTCATCCGTTACGAAGTCCCCGGCTTCGAGCAGCTTCCGCTGGAGGAGAAGGAGCTGATCTATTACTTGGCCGAAGCCACCAAGTGCGGCCGCGACATCCTTTTCGACCAGAATTTCAAATACAACCTCGCCGTGCGCCGTACGCTCGAAACGGTGTATGAGAATTACGAGGGCGACCGCACGACCGAAGAATGGAAAGCGCTGGAGAAATACCTGAAGAAGGTCTGGTTCGCCAACGGCATCCATCACCACTATTCGAACGACAAGTTCGTGCCCGAATTCACCGAAGGTTACCTGCTCGATGTGATCGAGACCATTCCCGAAGACAAGTTCGGCGAGCTGAACCCGCTGCGCGGCGAGGTTTGCAAAGCCATTTTCGACACGTCGCTCTACAAAACGCGTCTGAACCAGACCGCCGGCGAGGACCTGATCGCCACTTCGTCGAACAACTATTACGAGGGTGTGACGCAGGCCGAAGTCGAGAAGTTCTACGCCGACATGGTGGATCATAACGATCCCGAACCGATCTCCTACGGCCTGAATTCCAAGCTGGTGAAGGAAGACGGAGTCGTCAGGGAGCGTGTCTGGAAAATCGACGGCATGTATTCGCCCGCCATCGAGAAGATCGTCTACTGGCTCGAAAAGGCGCAGGCCGTGGCCGCCGAGCCGCAGAAGAGCAATATCGCCGCCCTCATCAGCTATTACAAGACGGGCGATTTGCGCGAATTCGACCGCTATAACATCGGCTGGGTGAAGGATACCGTGTCGAACGTCGATTTCGTGAACGGCTTTATCGAGGATTACGGCGATCCGCTGGGACGCAAGGCGTCGTGGGAAGGCATCGTCGATTTCATGGACAAGGAGGCCTGCCACCGCACCGAGGTCATTTCGGAGAACGCACAGTGGTTCGAGGACCATTCGCCCGTCGATCCCCGCTACCGCAAGGAGAAGGTGAAGGGCGGTTCGGCCAAGGTCATCACGGTGGCGATGCTCGGCGGCGACTGCTATCCCGCCACGCCGATCGGCATCAACCTGCCCAACGCCGACTGGATCCGCAAGGAATACGGCTCTAAGTCGGTGACCATCGACAACATCACCTATGCCTACGACATGGCCGCGCACGGCAACGGTTTTAACGAGGAGTTCGTGCTGCGCGCCGAGGACCGTGCGGTGATGGACAAGTACGGCAAGCTGGCCGACGATCTGCACACCGACCTGCACGAGTGTCTGGGCCACGGTTCGGGCCAGCTGGCTCCGGGCGTCAAGGGCGGTGAGCTGAAAAGCTACAGCTCGACGCTCGAAGAGACGCGCGCCGACCTGTTCGGTCTTTACTATCTGGGCGATCCCAAAATGGTCGAGCTGGGACTGGTGCCCTCGTTCGACGTGGCTAAAGCCGGATATGCGAAATATATCCTGAACGGCATGATGACCCAGCTGGCGCGCATCGAGCCGGGCAAGAATGTCGAGGAGTCGCACATGCGCAACCGCAAACTGATCTGCGAGTGGTGCTACGAGCGCGGTAAAGCCGACAACGTGATCGAAATGGTCAGGGAGAACGGCAAGACGTACGTCGTGGTCAATGACTACGAAAAGCTGCGCGGTCTGTTCGGCGACATGCTCCGCGAGGTACAGCGCATCAAGTCCGAAGGCGACTACGAGGCGGGCCGGGCGCTTGTCGAGCAGTATGCCGTGCAGGTCGATCCCGAACTGCACGAGGAGGTGCGGGATCGCTATTATGCGCTCGGCATCGAGCCTTACGGCGGTTTCGTGAATCCCGAATTCGAACTCGTGGAGAAGGACGGCAGGATCGTGGACGTCAAGATCAGCTATCCGGCCGACTACGTGAAGCAGATGCTCGGTTATTCGAAGAATTATTCGTTCCTGCCGAATATTAACTGACCGTTGGTTGTAACGTTTTTTACGAAAAGATACGCCCCGAAGCGGGGCGTATCTTTTGTTTGTTTCAGCGAGCTGTCATCATCGGTTCCGGGCCTCTTCGTCGCCGTCGATGGCGAATGTCGAAACGATCACCATTTTCTCGTCCACGTTGTTGGGGTTCGAGACGATGATGCCGTATTCGCCTTCGGGCTGCTCCCCGAACGTCAGACGGTAGGAGCTTTCCCCGTATTTCCCGGCCGAGAAGGGGAGGTATTCCATGGTGTTGGATTGGACGGCGAAAGACCCGACGGCCGAAATCACTGCCGAACGGTTCTTCTTCGTGCTTTTCATCCGGAAGATACGCACGATCGACATCGGGTCGGCTTTGTTGTCCTTGGCTCGGACGATGAGGGAGAACGGTTTTCCGGTTCTGAACCGGATTCCGGCCCTGCCGCCTTCGATTACTATTTTTGTCTTGGATTTGCTGGCTGCGAACCCGGCGATGTATACACCGCCGCCGGTTCGCATCTGTACGTTGTGCTTTTCGAGTTTTGCGGACGATCCGTCGGAATATATTCCGACGACCTCACCCTCGAAATCGGGTTCGAGGGTCTGTGCCGTTACGGCGTCACCCCCCCCCAAGTCATGGCCGTAACAGCCATCAGGAATAGGATTTTTTTCATCGTTATATAAATTTGGATTGTACCGCGCAAAATGCACGGCAGACAAAAATAATAATTTTCCGTAAACTGCACAACAATCTTTTACCGCTTTCTGAGGACGGTACTATACGCCGCGAGGCGCACCCGCTGGATGCGCCTCGCTTTTTTTCGGCCTTTCGGATTTATTCCACGACCTCTTCGAACTGGTCTTTGCCTACGCCGCAGACGGGGCAGGTCCAGTCATCGGGAATATCTTCGAACGATGTTCCGGGGGCGATACCTCCGTCGGGATCGCCGACTGCGGGATCGTAAATCCATTCGCATACAGTGCAACGGTACTTTTTCATCTTTTTCTGTTTTTTTGGTGAATAAAAAAGTGTTAATTCTTATGTAATGTAAAATAAAAGTTGTGTGTCTCCTTTTTCCGGGACATTCTCCCTTGATCCTGTCCGGGTTTTCTCCTGCTTCCGCAAATCGGATGCCGTCCTCGTCTCCTGTTTTTTTCAGTGTGTCTGTTGTCTCTGGCGCTGCCGGTGTTCCCGGTACGGCGTCCCTGTTCGCCGCCCCGGAAACCATGCCGCCGAGACCATGTCTACGAAAGATCCCGTCGGAGTCCCCGAAGCCGGGCCGCATCGGCCGCTTTCCTGAACTACTGATTCTCTTCTTTTTCTTCCTCCTCTTCTTCCGCAGCTTCTTCGGTCAGCCGGTTGCCGCCGGGCGGCATAAGTTCTGCGACCAGACAATCCGCGTCGGAACACGATACATAGAGTCTGTCTTCGTATATATCGGTGATCTCGACGAAATTCTTCCACTCCGAAGCGTACAGGCGTACGCGCTCGAACCGGCGCAGGTCCAGAAAATGCCCGTAGTAACCGAAGAATCCGCAGCCGCCGAAAACCGGGATGAACCATTTCATCCGCTTGGGATCGACGCGCTGTACCGATGCAATCTCCTCGCGCTTTATCTCGGTGATATCCAGCAGGCAGCGTACTTCGACCTTTTCGTCCGTAACCACGATGCGCCGGGGAATCGACAGCGACATCAGGGCGATGAGCGCCACGATGAACGACGTGAACCATGCCGAGAGGTAACCTCCTTCGTACAAGTGGTACAGCAGTCCGCCCAGCAGTCCGAAGACCACCAGATAGATCAGCGTCCAATAGATCGTGCGGCGGCTGAAGCGGTATTTATACATTTTCTCCATCCGTTTCGTGCGTTTCTTCGCGGTCTGCCAGCAAAGCTTCGGCTATGACCGTATCTTCGGGAGTCGTGATTTTCAGGTTCGCCCGTTCGCCTTCGCAGAGGAATACCCTCTCTCCGGACAGTTCGACGACCGAAGCATCGTCGGTGAATTCGGGCATGTATTCCGTTTCATAGGCACGGCGCAGCAGTTCGGCGCGGAATACCTGCGGCGTCTGGACGATGCGCAGACGGCGGCGGTCGATGATCTGCGAGGCCGCGCCGTCCGTTTCGCGGAACGAATCCACGGGTTCGACGACCGGAATCGCCGTGCCGTGTTCCGCGGCCGCCGCGACCGTGCGCCGGATCAGCTCCTGCGATCCCAGCGGCCGTACGCCGTCCTGCACGGCGATCAGTTCCGGATCGCGTTTCAGAGCCGCCAGCCCGTTCTTTACCGAGTGGAACCGCTCCTTGCCCCCTTCGGCGACCGTGTGCGGAGCCACTTCGAAACGCGCCGACAGATTGTGCCAGAAGTCGGTGTGTGCGGCAGGCAGTACGACGACGATTTCCGCTCCGGGAAGCGCCGCGGCGAAGTTGTTGATCGTGCGCGCCAGAACAGGTATGCCTCCCAGCAGCATGAACTGCTTGGGACGCGCTCCTCCCATACGGCTTCCGCCTCCGCCCGCTACGATGATGACTCCTGTTTGTCGTTCCATATCAGTTTCTTTCCAAAACCGAGCGTGTTGTCGGTCAGTTTCATAAAATCCGGCTCGATCGCCCAAAGCGTCAGTTCTGCCAGCGCCGCGTAGGGAAACCGTTTGAGGTACGTCCGTTTCGCCTGCTCGTCGGCCCGTGTTGCCGTGCCGCACAACTGCAGTCCCTGCACCCGGCCCACGATTTTCGTTTCGAGAACCACCGATGCCGCGACACGCGGATTACGCTCCATTTCCTGTGCATGGCGTGTTGCGGGGTCCGATGTGAATACGATCAGATTACGCTCCTTGTCGTAACAGTAGAACGCGTTCGAACAGTAGGGGAGCCCCTCTGCAACCGTGGCCAGCGTCAGTACGTGATGCCGCCGGAGAAAACGCACGAAACGTTCGTTTATTGCTTCGCCGGAGCCGTCGGTTTTTCCCGAGCCGGATTCCGCAGCGCTTCCGGGTATTTTCGTCGCCGGCATCTTTCCTTCCGTCGCCGGTTCTTTTTCTGTTTCCGTTGCCGGTTCTTCGCCTGCCGTCGGTTTTCTCTTCGTTTCCATCGCTAGGACCTTTCCTTCGGCAGCCGGTTTT
>JAJPZH010000220.1 GCA_021204515.1 Alistipes sp.
GCCGTAACCTGAGTCTGCTCCGAAGCGGGAACGACGCTCGGCGTCTGTCCCGGAGCCGGAACGGTTTTTTTGCCTGCGGCGGCTTCCGGCGTTCCGGGGGCCTGCGTGTCAGATGTCTGACGCCTTTTGGCGGAGGCCTTTTTTTGTGCGGCTTTCGCTGTCGGTGTCTGTGTTGCAGCCGATGCCGGTGCGGGGACCGGTGCGGGTGCAAGTGCCGGCGCCGGAGCGGCAGGCTGCCCGAGAATCTCGACGTAGATGAATTTGTCGCACGATTTGATGAACGGTTTGGGCGTTTTCTTTTCGCCGAAGCCCAGCACCTCGCGGCCCGATTCGCGGATGCGGCTTGCCAGACGCGTATAGTCGCTGTCGCTCGATACGATGCAGAAGCCGTTTACCGACTCCTTGTGCAGAATGTCCATCGCGTCGATTATCAGCGCCGAATCCGTCGCATTCTTGCCCGTCGTGTAAGCGTACTGTTGAATCGGGGTGATCGAGTTTTCCAGCAGAATGCTTTTCCATGCCGCGAATTTCGGATCGGTGAAGTCGCCGTAGATCCGCTTGATCGTCGGTGTCCCGTAATTGGCTATTTCGTCGAGTATGTCTTTGATTTTCCGGTGTGAGATATTGTCCGCATCGATCAGCACCGCGAATTTTTTATCGGAAAGTTCCATATTGGGTTGTCTTTGTTTCCGGCAAGATACGAATTTTTTCCTCAGGTTGTTTTTTCGTCCGGACCGGTTAGGGCCTTTCGTCCGGTTTTTCTCGGTCCTTCTCGGTCCTTCCCGGTCCTTCTCGGTTTTTCCCGGTCCTTCCCCGGCCGTGCGAATGAAACCCGCTTCGGATTTTTATGGTATGAATTTTTTGCGGTTTTTCGGTGCCGGCCGGCGGGCCGCCGTTATCGGATTGAATTCATCCGGATGCTCGCCTTGACCAGCGCGATCGCGCGGATACGGCTGAGCGCAACCTCCTTGTCGGCGTGGTGGGGATTCTGGCTGACGAGTTTGACGTAACCCTCGCGGTCGGATTTCTGGATGTATTTCACCGTGACGTACTCTTCGCCGTCGATGTCGATCGACAGCAGGTACATGTCCCCCCAGAATATGTCGTCGATATTGCCCAGCTGTTTGTACAGCACGATGTCCCCACTTTTGAGCAGCGGATACATCGAGTCGCCCACTATATATATCGCGCCGTCGCATTTCGGCAGGTTGGGAATATGGATGAAGTTCACGGGCTTGGCTTGCGCCTGATCCGTGAACAGCGGTACCAGTCCCGCTGTCCCTTCGATCGAGTAGAGCGGCACGCTCTGCAGGGGCAGCGAATTGTCCGTGCGGAGCCTGTAGGCCGTCAGGTCGGGTTCGGCGTTGAACATGTTGCCCTTGCCGTTCTCCAGCCATTCGGGATTGACATTCAATTCCTGAACCAGTATGTTGCGGTTCCGGGCCGAGAGTCCTGTTTTCCCCGTTTCGATCATCGAAAGAGCCGCTTTGCCGATGCCAAGCCGCTGAGCTAATTGCTCTTGCGTCATGCCCAGCTGTTTCCGTATCAATTTTACCCGCTCGTTCATAACTTTTAATCGGAAAATTTTATATCAAAAAATCGTATTTTCTGATTGGAAATTCAATTTTTGAACTTATATTTGCACTGCAAAGTTAAACAATTTATTTATACGAGCAAATTATTTTGCAAAAATCCTGCTAATTATCAACTATGTATTCGGTTTCACCTGAACTTTACCAAGAGGTGGCGGCGCGTTTGACGGATGCTATCGACGGGGAAAACTACTTTTTCGGGATCGCTCGCATTCCGTTTCGGCGATACGGACTGCCGTTTCACGGCGTCGGTCATTATTTACCGGACCCGGCTCTCGCAGCCCGAAGGCGATGCGGAGCCTGTCTCGGACCTCGTGCCCGTATGGTGGGAGTTCCACACCTTCTCGGCGGAGGGCGAAATGCTCAACGACTTCGATTTTTCCGAGATGAAGCGTTTTGTCTGATCCCTGCCGTGGGCATGTCCGGCCGCCGGTGTGCGCAACTGCCCGATCCCGCTTTGCATCGGGCCGCTCCCCGGCCGCAGGCCGTGCATCCTCCGCCCCTTCCTCATCGTTCCGGCCATCTATCCCGGCCCGGCGCAGCCTGCCGGAACGCTTTTATCTTCCGAACCTCCCGCCGCGGCGCCGCGCATGGGTTCAAAATCTTAACAAATGGTAGTAAAGTCCAAATTGTCCTCTGCGGAATCCGATTCCGCAGAGGTTTTTGTTCCGGCCGCGATCCTCGCCCCGGCCTGTCCGTCGTTCGAGGAATTCGCCCTCGGAGTCTATCCCTTTCTCGAACTGCAGCCCTTCCACCGGGCCTATTACCGCGTGCTCGAAGCTTTCGCCGCGGGCCGTGTCCGGCGGCTGATCGTTACCATGCCGCCCCAGCACGGCAAAAGCGTCGGCGCCACGACCCTGCTTCCGGCCTATGTGCTGGGGCTGGACCCCGATCAGCGTGTGGCGATCGCCTCCTATTCCGGGGCGCTGGCTTCGAAATTCAACCGCCGTGTCCAGCGTATCATCGACTCGCGCGAATATGCCGCATTCTTCCCTGCGACGACCATCAAACAGGGAACCAAGCCGCCCAGCTATATCCGTACGGCCGACGAGGTCGAGATCATCGGCTGCCGGGGCGGCCTGCTCTCGGTGGGCCGCGAAGGTTCGCTCACGGGAAACCGCGTCGATTGTTTTATTCTCGACGACCTCTACAAGGACTGTCTCTTAAAAACATCTGACGCTGCCGAAGAAGATCATAGTGTAG
>JAJPZH010000153.1 GCA_021204515.1 Alistipes sp.
CCAGACGATACCGCCTCTGAATTCCCTCTTCCTCAGCCATCCCCCGCCTGTGCGCCGGCAGAGCCTGCAAAACACCTTCCATACCGTCACGCCGGCAGGGGTAGGACTTCGAGGTCACAACGCTCCGGACTCTTACCGGACCGCCTTAATTCCATCCCGTCAAAAATAAGAAAATATTTTAAAAACTCTGTTCCGACGGGATAAAATAAGAAAAAAAGCACCAAAATTGGTGCTTAAATGACATATTTCAGAATCTCCCGGACCAGCGTTTCATTACCCGCAGCCTGCGATACTCCGCGGTCCGGCCTGAAGTCGGTAACGATGCCTCCGGCTTCCCTGACGATCAGGTTTGCGGCGCATACGTCCCATTCGTGGAGGTCCAGTTCCCAATAGCCGTCCAGAAGTCCCGCGGCGACGCAGCTCAGGTCGTAGGCCGCCGAACCCAGCCGCCGCACGTCCCGCACATAGGGGATGATGCGCGCGACGTTGTCGCTGTTGTTGTCCGGGTTTACGTCCTTGTCGTACGGAAATCCGGTAGCGATAACCGACGTGGCGAGGGTCTGCTTGGCGGAGACATGCAGCCGCTTCACTTCGCCCGAGCGGCCCTTCATGTAAGCCCCGCCGCCTTTCGACGCCCAGAACAGTTCGTTCAGATAGGGCGCGTAGACAACCCCTGCGATCGTTTCGCCCTTGTATTGCAGGGCGATCGAAACCGAGAAAACCGGAAGTCCCTGACTGTAATTCGTCGTGCCGTCGAGCGGATCGACCACCCAGCGGTAATCGCTTCCGACGCTGCCCATCGAGCCGCCTTCTTCGCCCAGTATCTCATGGTCGGGCCAACGCTCCAGAATCGCAGCGGCGATATACGCTTCGCTCTCCTTGTCGGCGCGCGTAACAACGTCGTAGACATTGGATTTCGTGCGGATCGCCAGATCATTGCCCCGGAAATAGCCGAGCTGGATCTTTCCGGCGCCTTCGGCGAGCGGAAAGATAAAATCGAGAAATTCCTGATACATGACCACGCGCTACTTTTCTTCTGCAAAATATTTGTAAAACAGCGGAATAGTCTCCACGCCCTTGTAGAACTGTTCGAGCCCGTAACTCTCGTTGGGCGAGTGAATCGCGTCTTCAGCCAATCCGAAGCCGATCAGCAGCGACTTGATGCCCAGAATCGACTCGAAACCGCTGATGATCGGAATCGAGCCGCCCGAATAGAAGGGCAGGGGTTTCTTGCCGAAAGTCTCCGCCACGGCTTTTTCAGCCGCTTTGTAGGCCGGCATGTCGGTCGGCGCGACGTAGGGCATGCCGCCGTGCAGCGACTTGACCGTGACCTTCACGCTCTTGGGAGCTATCGACTTGAAATATTTTTCAAACAGTTTGCTGATCTTTTTGTAATCCTGATTCGGCACCAGCCGCATCGAAATCTTGGCCGACGCCTTCGACGGAATCACCGTCTTGGTGCCCTCCTCGATATAGCCGCCCCAGATGCCGTTCACGTCGAGCGACGGACGCACGCCCGTACGTTCGAGCGTCGTGTAGCCCGCTTCGCCCTCCACGTCGCCGATCGAGAGCGATTTCTTGTAAGCCGAAAGACTGAACGGCGCCTTGTTGAACGCCTTACGCTCGGCCGGAGTGAGTTCGCGCACGTCGTCATAGAAGCCGGGGATCGTCACGCGCCCCTCCGCATCTACCAACTGCGCCACAAGGCGCGTCAGCACGTTGGCAGGATTGGCCACCGCGCCGCCGAACAGCCCCGAATGCAGGTCCTTGTCGGGTCCCGTCACCTCGACCTCCATGTAAGCCAAGCCACGCAAACCGCATGTAATAGAGGGCGTTTGCATCGAGATCATCGAAGTATCCGATACCAATATTATATCGGCCTTCAGCATCTTCTTGTTCTGCTCGCAGAACTTGTAGAGACTCGGCGAACCGATCTCCTCTTCACCCTCCAGCATAAATTTCACGTTGCAGGGCAGGCACTCTTCGGCACACATCGCTTCGAACGCCTTGGCGTGCATCCAGAGCTGCCCCTTGTCGTCGTCCGCACCGCGCCCCCAGATACGGCCGTCGCGGATGACCGGCTCGAACGGCTCGGTCCGCCACTCGCTGCGCGGATCGACGGGCATCACGTCGTAGTGGCCGTACACCAATACGGTCTTGGCCTTGGGATCGACGGTCTTCTCGGCGTAAACCACCGGATTGCCCTCGGTGGGAAATACCTCGGCATGATCGGCGCCGGCCTTCACGAGCGCTGCGGCCAGCCATTCGGCGCACCGCGTCATATCGGGCCGATACTCGCTCTGCGCGCTGATCGAAGGAATGCGCAGAAGATCGAATAACTCACTGATAAAACGCTCTTTATTCGCGTCTATATACTTTTTTACTTTATCCATTTTCCGGGGATTTATTCAGTCTTTTTCAATACGTAATTTTCGGCCAGCGGCCCCGTAATCGGCTGCTTGTCGGCGTCGAGCCGGCGCAGACGGTTCTCCTCGACCTTGTAGTACTCGATGCCCTCGCCGTTTTCGGGAGTCAGGATCAGCAGGTTGCCCTTCACGGAATAGCCGCCTTTCTCATCGAATTCCGAATCGCGGTCGATGTATTTCATGTGCAGATCGAAAGTACCGTCCTTCTTCAGCACCAAACGGGTCTCGATGCCCGGACAATCGGCCGCCGGAAGCGTTCCGGCATAGGTTCCCTGATAGTCGAGCGAAGTCTCGGCCGTATGCATGTCTGGCGCTTCGGCGACGGTTTCGGCACCGCCGGAAGCAGCTTTTTTCTGTGTATTTCCGCCGCAGGCCGCAAGCAAGGCGGCCGCCGCGAGGATCAAAATTCTACTTTTCATAATCTATAAATTAAATGTTGCATATCGCTTTTATCTCGCCGATGAAACGCTGCGCCAGCGCATCGGCTTCCGCCATGGATTTCGCCTCGGTATAGACGCGGATGATCGGCTCGGTATTGGACTTGCGCAAGTGCACCCAGTTTTCAGGAAAGTCGATTTTTACACCGTCTATATCGTTCACGTTCTCATCGGCATAACGCTCTTTTATCTCATGCAGCACTTTATCTACGTCGATTGCCGGCGTAAGCTCGATCTTGTTCTTCGAGGCGAAGTACGACGGATAGGTGGCGCGCAGCTGCGTCATGGTCGTTCCCTGCTGGGCGAGCCACGTCAAAAAGAGTGCCGTCCCGACCAGCGCGTCGCGGCCATAATGCAGCTCCGGATAGATCACTCCTCCGTTGCCTTCGCCGCCGATCACGGCGCCGGTCTCCTTCATTTTGGCCACCACGTTCACCTCGCCGACGGCCGATGCGGAATATTTGCCGCCGTGCCGCTCCGTAACGTCGCGCAGCGCCCGCGACGAAGAGAGGTTAGAAACGGTGTTGCCGCCCGGATTTTTCGACAGGATATAGTCGGCCACGGCTACCAGCGTATACTCTTCGACGAACATCGAACCGTCCTCGCTGACCAGTGCCAGACGGTCTACGTCGGGATCGACGACGATGCCCAGATCGGCTTTCTCGCGGCGTATCACCTCCGCGATTTCAGTCAGGTTTTCGGGCAGCGGTTCAGGGTTGTGGGCGAATTCGCCTGTCGGGTCGCAGTTCAACTCCACGACCTCGCATCCCAGCCGCCGCAGCAGTTCGGGCATCACGATACCGCCCACGGAATTCACAGCGTCCACGACCACTTTGAAGCGGCGTTTGCGGACCGCCTCGACGTCTACGAGCGGAAGCGCCAGCACCTGTTCGATATGCGTCGGGTTGAACGATTCGCGCGAAAGCACATGCCCGATACCGTCCACGTCGGGATACTCGAAATCGTCCTCCCCGGCCATCGCCAGCACGCGCTTGCCCTCGGCGTCGGTGAGAAATTCGCCGGCGGAGTTGAGCAGTTTCAGGGCGTTCCACTGGCGCGGGTTGTGCGATGCGGTAATGATGATGCCTCCGTCGGCCCGCTTGGTGATGACGGCCATTTCGGTCCCCGGCGTGGTGCAGAGTCCGACGTTGATTACGTCGGCACCGCAGGCCAGCAGGGTGCCTTCGACCAGATCGGAGACCATTTCACCCGAAATACGGGCGTCGCGTCCTACGACTATGGTAAGTTTTTTGCCGGGATTCCGCTCGGCGACCAGACGTGCGTATGCAGTGGTGAATTTCACGACGTCGGGAGGCGTCAGGTTTTCGGCCTGCGCCCCGCCCACCGTGCCGCGGATACCGGAAATGGATTTGATGAGTGTCATATTTTAAAGAGGTTTATCTATACATATATTTATGAAAAATTGTCTTCGAAGTTTTGATATTCGAGGTAAATATATTACTTTTATGCCAATTATGAAAATTAAAAAACGACTATTATGAGAACGATTCCAGCTTCCGAATTGATTATCAACGACGACGGTTCGATTTTCCACCTGCACCTGCTGCCGGAGCAGCTCGCCGACACGGTGATCCTCGTCGGAGACCCCGGCCGCGTGGCTCTGGTTGCGGAATTTTTCGACACAAGGGAGTGCGAAGTCGCCAACCGCGAATTCAAAACCGTAACAGGCACCTACAAGGGCAAACGCATGACGGTTCTTTCGACGGGCATCGGCATCGGCAACATCGACATCTCCGTCACGGAGCTGGACGCGCTGGCCAACGTCGATTTCGCCACCCGGCAGGAGAAGGCGCAGAAACGGCAGCTGACGCTGGTGCGCCTCGGCACTTCGGGCGCCATTCAGCCCGACATCAAGGTAGGGGAGTTCGTCTTCTCGCGTACGTCGGTGGGTTTCGACGGCCTGCTGAACTACTACAAGGGCCGCAACGAAGTCTGCGACCTCGAAATCGAAAAGGCCTTCATGAAACATGTCGGCTGGAACGAACTGCATCCCAAACCCTACTTCATCGACGCCGACAAAACGCTGTTCGAGCACTTCCGCGACGTGACGCGCGAGGGCATCACCATCGCCGCTCCGGGCTTCTATGCGCCGCAGGGCCGCTGGGTGCGTCTCGAACCGCAGGACGCGCGGCTCAACGAGAAGATCGAATCGTTCGACTACCACGGCCGCCGCATCACCAACTTCGAAATGGAGGGTTCGGCACTGGCCGGTCTCGCAGCCCTGATGGGCCACCGCGCCGCCACGATCTGCACGATCATCGCCCAGCGCATCGCCCAGAACGTCGATACGGACTACAAACCCTTCGTGCGCAAGATGATCTCCACGGCGCTCGACAAACTCGCAGTTTTAGAATAACAGAAACCATAACAGAAAATAAAGAAAGGGAACAAATGTATGAAATTTTCAGTATCAAGCTCGGCCCTGCTTTCGCTTCTGGCTACCACCGGCAAGGTTATCAGCAATAAAAACACGCTCCCCATTCTGGATTATTTCCTGATGGAGTTGAAAGGCAACGAACTGCAGGTCACGACTTCGGACCTCGAAACGACGCTCATCGGCTCCATTACGGTAGACAGCGTCGAGAGCGAGGGAACCATCGCCGCTCCCGCCAAACTGATGCTCGACTCCCTGAAGGAGTTCTCCGAGCTGCCGCTGACCATCGACGTAAACGATAAGAACTGGGAAATCACGATCAACTGGAAGAGCGGCTCGCTCTCGATTCCCGGCGCGAGCGCCGTGAGCTATCCCGCCGTGCCGCAACTGAGCGCCGAAAAGAAGGAACTCAGCATGGACGTAGATACGCTGGTGAACGGCATCAACAAGACGATCTTCGCCACGGCCGACGACGAACTGCGTCCCGTGATGAACGGCATCTATATCAATCTGGCACCCGGCGCGCTGACGTTCGTAGGTACCGATGCACACAAGCTCGTGAAGTACGAATCCGAAACCGCAAACGAAGTGACGGCTTCGTTCATCCTCCCCAAGAAGCCGGCCAATCTGCTCAAATCGGTGCTGCTGAAGGAGGACGACGCCATCGAGATGAGCTTCGACTCGAAGAACGCGCTGTTCAAACTCAAGAGCCACACGCTCGTCTGCCGCCTGATCGAGGGCAACTATCCGAACTACAACGCCGTGATTCCGGCCAATAACCCCAATAAGGTGCTGGTGGACCGCGTCGAACTGGTGAACGGCATCAAACGCGTGGCCGTCTGCTCGAACCCGACCACCAACCTGATCCGCATGGACATCGGCGACAACCGGATCAACCTCACGGCGCAGGACATCGACTTCTCGGTATCGGCCAACGAGACCATCTCGTGCAGCTACGACGGCGAAGCGATCTCGATCGGCTTCAAATCGACGTTCCTCGTCGAGATACTCTCGAACATGGACACGCCGACCGTAGTGATCGAACTGGCCGACTCGACCCGTGCCGGCGTCTTCAAACCCGTATATGACGACAAGCAGACCAGCGCAACGCTCATGCTGCTTATGCCGATGATGATCAACGCATAACGGCCTGTCAGATGAAGTTAAACCTCAAGCGCCCGATCATCTTCTTCGACCTCGAAACAACCGGCGTAGACACAGCCAAAGACCGTATCGTTGAGATTTCGATGGCCAAGATCATGCCCGACGGCGAAGAGATCGTCAAAACCCGCAAGATCAATCCGGAAATGCATATTCCGGAGGAAGCCACCGCCATCCACGGCATTACGGACGAGGACGTCAAGGATTGTCCGACTTTCGCGCAGGTCGCCAAATCGCTCGAACAGTTTATCCGCGGCTGCGACTTCGGAGGGTTCAATTCGAATCGCTTCGACCTGCCGGTGCTGGTCGAAGAGTTCCTGCGTGCGGGAGTGGACGTGGACTTCAAGCGCCGCAAATTCATCGACGTACAGAACATCTTCCACAAAAAGGAGCAGCGTACGCTGGTAGCGGCCTACAAGTTCTACTGCGACAAGGATCTGGACGACGCCCACTCGGCCGAAGCCGACACGCTGGCGACCTACGAAGTGCTCAAAGCCCAGCTGGAACGTTATCCCGACTTGGAGAACGACATCGACAAGCTGGCCGAATTCTCGACCCGCGCCGAAACGGCCGACTACGCCGGACGCATCCTCTTCAACGAAAAAGGCGAGGAGGTCTTCGGATTCGGCAAATACAAGGGCCGCAGCGTGGAGGAGGTCTTCCGCATGGAACCGAGTTATTACGCATGGATGATGAACGGCGATTTCCCGCTCTACACCAAGAAGGTCATCACCGAAATCCGCATGCGCGAAAAACTGAAATGACGATGAAGCGACTTTGTGCGACAGTCTTGCTGCTCCTGTTGAGCGTGTGCGCCTTCGCGGTGCAGAAGTCGGGAACGATCGTTTACATCAACGGCTCGAAATTCTACATCCATACGGTGCAGCCCGGCGAAACGCTTTACGGGCTGTCTAAGGCGTACGAGGTGGGCGAGAAGGTGATTCTTCAGTACAATCCGTCGGCAGGCGGCGGGCTGAAGGCGGGGGAGAACGTCAAGATACCCTTCGTGACGGCCGTGCCCGAACCCAAGTCGGAGCGGAAGCTGCGCAGGACCTTCGACTCCCACACCGTCGCGCAGGGCGAAACCCTGTACGCCATTTCGCGCAAGTACGAAATCCCGATCCAGACCGTCATCGAGGACAATCCGAGTCTCGATCCGACCAACCTGCGGCTCGGAGAGCGCATCCTGATCCGCAAGAAGGAGATCGGCTCCGAAGACGAGGCCGGCGCCAAGGAGCAGTGGGAAGCCTACCGCAATACGCTCAACAGCGTCGCCGAGGAGGGCTATGCCTATCATATGGTCAAGCCGGGCGAAACCTTCTATTCGCTGTCGCGCCGCTTCGGCATCACCGAAGAGCAGCTCGGCACGCTCAACGGAGGGCTGAAACCCGCCGACCTGAAAGCCGGAGCGATCATCAAGGTTCCGGGTTCTCCCGAAGAGCTGGCCGCCGGGGAGCGGCAGCCTGCCGACACCGTGCGCGCGGACTCCGTCCCCGACCTCGCAGCCGACAGCAGGGTGAAGGAGATCGAATTCCGCGCACTGCGCCGCAGTGCGACGCTCAACGTCGCCTTGATGCTGCCGATCGCCGTCGACGGCGACGCCAATTCCAACTATCTGGAGTTCTATCAGGGATTCCTGCTCGGATTGGACAGCGTGAAGACCAAATACGGCTATTCGGTGAACGTCAGCCTGTACAATACGGCCCGCGATGCGGAGAAAATCCGCGAAATCACCGAGAGCGACGCCTTCCGCAACACAGACCTGATTATCGGTCCGGTCTACGAGGAGGGACTGTATCCGGTTATCCGGTTCGCCGAGGAGCACAACCTGCCCGTCGTTTCGCCGCTGGCCAACATTACGGGGATGAACAGCGACGTGCTGTTCCAGATGGCGCCCGATCCGGCGCACAAATGGGAGAAAGTCGCCGAGCTGGTGAACGGAGACCGGCAGGTAACGCTGATCTATACCGAAAGTACGGACAAGGAGTTCGAAAAGGAGATATTGGCGCTGCTCGGCGATTCGGACTATAAGAAGCATACCTATAAATACGTTCATCCGTCAGCCCGCACGGACAGCAATTCGGGCGACCTGACGCCGCTGCTGGACAACGGCGCCGACAACGTCTTTATCGTCATGACCGACAACGAAGTGGACGTAGACCGGATTCTGGCGGCCATCGCTTCGGCCGACACGAGCATATCGAGCCGCGGCCGCACGGCCCCCCGGTTCGTCGTGCTGGGCAATACCCGCTGGAACCGCATGAACAACATCGACCGCACGATGTTTTTCAAGGATCGCGTGATCTTCATCTCGACCTACCACGCCAAACGCGACTCGCAGACGATCCTCGACTTCGACAGCGCCTACATCCGCTCTTTCGGATCGCTGCCCACGCTCTTCTCATACCGCGGCTACGACGCGGCCGCAGTCTTCTGCCCCGCGATGTACAACGACATCGAATACGATATGGAAGGCCGGAGCTACACGCCCCTTCAGACCTCCTATGTCTTCGGACAGGGCGAAGAGCGCCACAACCACATCAACCGCAGCTGGACGAGGGTGAACTACAACAGTAACTTTACGATAACCATCGAATAGTGAGACTATGGCATCTTTGACAAACGCAATACCCGAAAAAACCATCGAGCGTCTGAGCGAATACCGCCGTACGCTGCTGGCGAGCCACAAGCAGGGAATCACGCATATCTTCTCGCACGTACTGGCGGGCATCCACGGCATCACGGCCGTACAGGTCCGGCGCGATTTGATGCTGATCGGCTTTTCGAGCGACACGAAGAAAGGGTACGACGTACAGGTGCTCATCGAATACATCAGCAGAATACTCGACAGCCCTTCGCAGATGAATATCGCCGTGCTGGGGATGGGCCATCTGGGACAGGCCATCACCAAATATTTCAACGGCAAGGGACTCAACCTGAAAATCACCGCCGCGTTCGACGTCGATCCCGGCAAGGTAGGCAAGCCCATCGACGGCATCCCGTGCTACCACATGGATACGTTCGAAGAGGTCGTCGAAGACAAGGACATCAGCATCGTGATCGTCTCCTCGCCGACGCAGGTGGCGCCGAGTCTGGTCGTTCCGATCATCAACGCCGGAATCCGGGGCGTGCTGAATTTCACCTCCACGCCGCTGAATTTCCCGCAGGGCATCGTGGTCGAGAATTACGACATCACCACACTGCTCGAAAAGGTGGCCTATTTCGTCAAGGAGAACGAAGAAAAAAACAGCAGTAATTCCTAAAACAGATCGGCAGGAGAGAGGCAAATGAGAATTTTTCACGGTTTCGAATCGCTTCCCCACTTCACGCATCCGACGGTCACCGTCGGATCGTACGACGGCGTGCACAGCGGCCACCTGAAACTGCTGCGCACCGTAACCGCCGCGGCCCGCGGGCAGGGCGGCGAGAGCATTGTATTCACCTTCGAGCCGCACCCCCGCATTACGCTCGGCAAAGCCGAAGGTCTGCGCTTGCTGACGACGCTCGACGAGAAAATCTATCTGCTCGAACGGCTGGGCATCGACAATCTGGTCGTCATTCACTTCGACAGGGCATTCAGCCGGCTGGCTCCCGACGAATTCATCCGCGATTATCTCGTAGGCCATACGGGAGCCGAAACGCTCGTCGTAGGCTTCAACCACCGTTTCGGGCACGACAAGCAGGGGAGTTACGATTATCTGGACAGCCACGGGTTCGGCCTGCGGGTAATAGAAGTCTCCGAATGCGACGTGGACGCCGAAAAAGTAAGTTCCACGGTGATCCGAAGACTCATCGAAAAGGGCGAAACGGCACGCGCGGCGCGTCTGCTGTCGCACCCCTATCTGGTAATCGGCCGGGCACAGCGGAACCGCATCCGGATAGACGAACCGCTGAAACTCCTGCCCCCTCCGGGTGAATACGATGTATATATCAACGGCAAACCGGCCCGGCTTACGGTCGATGCCGCACAGGAACTGATAACCCGCGACGTCCTGCCCGAAGGGCGTGTCGTCATAACATTTTAAACCATGCTGAGTTACGACTGTCAAATAAGAGTTTGGTACAAGCATACCGACCAGATGGCGATCTGCCACCACTCGAATTATATTTGCTATTACGAAGCCGCGCGCAGCGAACTGCTCCGCTGGCTGGGCATGTCCTTCGCCGAAGTCGAGAAGCGGGGTATCATGATGCCCATTCTAGAAGTGCAGTCCAAGTACCACCGGCCAGCCTACTACGACGAGCTGCTCACCGTGCGCATCATGCTGAAAGAACTTCCCACGGCCCGCATCAACTTCTTTTACGAAATCTACAACGAAAAGGGCGCCTTGCTCAATACGGGCATGACGCAGTTGGGCTTTATCCACAGCGACACGCGCCGCCCGTGCCGCGTTCCCGACTGGTTCATGCAACTGGTCACCGACAAATGGACGGAGGAATAGCCGCCGCGACGCCTCGATGATCCTCACGACAGAAAGACTCCGGATCGTTCCGCTGACACTTCCCCGACTGAAGCTTTGGGTGCATGACCCGGCGGCGCTGGAACAGGAACTCGGATGCCGCTGCGTCTCGGTACTGATGTCCGGCGAATTCGGGCAGATCGTTGCGGGACAATACGCCGCCGCGCTGAACGATCGAAACAATTATCTTTTCTATACTTTCTGGCTGCTTATACGATGTGCGGACGACAAGGCAATAGGGTCCGCCTGTTTCAAGGGCAGACCGAACGCTGGCGGCGAGGTGGAAATCGGATACGGGCTGGGAAAAGCCTTCGGGAAACAGGGCTATATGACGGAAGCGGTCCGTGAGCTATGCAAATGGGCGCTCATGCGTCCGGGTGTCCAGCATATCGTCGCCGAAACGGATGCGGACAACGGCGTATCGCAGCGCTTACTGCAAAAGACCGGATTCCGGCAATACAGCACCGGAGCGACGCAATGGTGGAGACTCTAACGGAACGATACTGAAAAACACCGCATACGAAAGAACCGCACCCATCGGGATGCGGTTCTTTTTTTCCGGAGAGCGATTCCTGTTATTTCTCGATCAGCGAAATCGAACGCTGGATAAAGTCGGTCAGGTTCTTGCCCTTGAGCATGCCGTTGGTCAGCAGCGCAAGGTCGATGATCTGCTTGACGAGCCGGTTTTCGCCGCCGATCTCGCGCAGCCGCTCGTTGCGCTCGTCGCGCAGCGTGACGATCTTCTTCGACAACTCCTCGCGCGTCGATTTCTCCTCGGGAGTCAGCTCCTCTTCCTTCTTGCCCTTCACCACCTCGTCGAAGCGGTTCTCCTCGGCTACCGCCGCGTCGATCTTCTTGGTGATCGACTTCAGCTTGTCGCCGTAGGCCTTCTCCGCGTCGGAGAGGATGTCGGCGACGATGGGGTGGTTGCCGTTAACCGCAATGGTGAAGTTGTCGGGCATCTGACCGTAGAACTGGCTCATGCCGCCTCCGCCGCCCATCGCGGCCATCTCCTTCATACGGCGCATGAATTCGTTCTGCGTGATGACCACGGGCGCTTCGTCGGGCGACATGGCCTCGAACGAAATGTTGTAATGTATCTTGTCGTCCTTGGGCATCTGGCTCTCGAATACCGGGCGCAGCAACTCCTGCTGGGCTTCGGTGAGCGACATCTTGATATTCTCCTCCTTCTGGATCAGCTTGTCGATCACGTCGCTGTCCACACGCACGAAACGCGTCTCCTTGTTCTTCGACTCGTACCAGTTGATATAGTGGTTGTCCAGCTGACCGTCCATCAGCAGCACGTCGTACCCCTTGGCCTTGGCCGCTTCGAGGAACGTGTGCTTCTCCACGGGATCGTCCACATAGAGGAATACGACCGTCTTGTTCTTGTCGGTCTGGTTCTCCTTCACCTTCTCCAGATACTCCGCAGGCGTGAAATACTTGCCCTCGATGTTCTTCCAGAGCATGAACTCCTGCGCCTTCTCGGAGAACTTCTCGTCGGTCAGAATGCCGTATTCGATGAATATCTTCAGATCGTCCCACTTCGCCTCGTAGTCCGCGCGCATCGTGTTGAACAGCTCCTGCAGACGGTCGGCGACCTTGCGGGTGATGTAACTCGAAATCTTCTTCACGTTGGCGTCGCTCTGCAGATAGCTCCGCGACACGTTGAGCGGAATGTCGGGCGAGTCGATCACGCCGTGCAGCAGCGTCAGGTATTCCGGCACGATGCCTTCGACCTGATCCGTCACATACACCTGATTCGAATAGAGCTGAATCTTGTTCTTCTGTATCTCGAAGTTGTTGTGGATCTTCGGGAAATAGAGAATACCCGTCAGGTGGAACGGATAGTCGATGTTCAGGTGGATGGAGAACAGCGGCTCGTCGCTCATCGGATACAACTCGTGATAGAACTCCTTGTACTGCTCCGCGGTGATGTCGGCGGGTTTGCGCGTCCAGAGCGGATCGATGTTGTTGATGATGTTGTCCTTGTCTGTATCGACGTACTTGCCGTCCTTCCACTCCTTGACCTTGCCGAAAGCGATGGGCACGGGCAGGAACCGGCAGTATTTGCGCAGCAGTTCCTCGACCTTCGAACTTTCGGCATACTCCAGCGAATCTTCCGAAAGATGCAGGACGATCGTCGTGCCGCGGTCGTGCTCTGCATCGGTCTCCTCCATTTCGAATTCGGGCGTGCCGGTGCAGCTCCAATGCACGGTCTTGGCGTCTTTCTTATAGGATTTGGTGAAGATTTCGACCTTGTCGGCCACCATGAACGACGAGTAGAAGCCCAGTCCGAAGTGGCCGATGATCGCCTGATTCTTGTACTTCTCCATAAACTCCTCGGCGCCCGAGAAGGCGATCTGGTTGATATACTTGTCCACCTCCTCGGCGGTCATGCCCACACCCCGGTCGGTCACGGTCAGCGTTTTGGCCTCCTTGTCCGCGGCGACGTGAATCGTCAGGTCGCCCAGTTCGCCCTTCATTTCGCCGATCGACGAAAGCGTCTTCAGTTTCTGGGTAGCATCGACCGCATTGGAAATCAGCTCGCGCAGGAAAATTTCATGGTCCGAATAAAGGAACTTTTTGATCACGGGGAAAATATTCTCCGTCGTAACCCCGATTTTTCCGTTTTTCATAGTTTTATAATTGTATTTTGATTTATTTCATCCGACTATCCATCAACAAACCGTGTGCCACCGCCCGTTTTCTGCCAAACTGTCAGTCGGGCATGACAAAGGCCGCCGTAAAAAGTTGCCGCAGCGGGAATTTTGCCGTATATTTGTCCGACTTCAAACTGTTACCACTATGGATTTTCTCTCTCTGGCAAAAAAGCGGTATGCCTGCCGCAAATACGCCCCGACAAAAGTCGAACAGGAAAAACTCGACATCATTCTGGAGGCGGGCCGCGTAGCTCCTACGGGTGCCAACCGTCAGCCCCAGCGACTCATCGTCGTACGCTCGCAGGAGGGGATGGAGCGTCTCGCACGCTGCACCCGCGACTTCGGCGCTCCCTGCGCCGTCATCGTCTGTGCCGACACCGACGAAGCGTGGACCCGCCAATACGACGGTAAAACGATCGGCGACATCGACGCTTCGATCGTCACCGACCACATGATGTTGGCCGCAGCGTCGCTGGGACTCGACACGCTTTGGATCTGCATGTTCAAACCCGAAGCAGTCCGCAAAGAGTTCCGCCTCCCGCAACACGTGGAACCCGTAAACATTCTGCTGATCGGTTACGGCGCCGGCATTCCCGCCGCCCCCGACCGCCACGACCTGCTGCGCAAACCGCTTGCAGAAACGGTATTTTATGAAACTATGCCCTGACAACAGCGCAATAAATACGCAGAAAAATGCAGAAGGTATTTCCTTCTGCATTTTTCTTTATCCCTCTTTAAGAAGCTTTAAACCGGTAAAATGAGATTTTGAATCAATTATATTTGAAACACATGTTACAATTCGATGAAATTTTAAGGGCAACATTTCATAAGGTGTAAAATTCATTAATTTTGAATATCCTTTAATCAAAATCCAAATTCACTATGAGAAAATTTTTCACCATTGCATGGTTACTCGTACCACTGGCGACAGCCTGTTCGGACGATGACAACAGCAAACCAGAGACGATCAGGACAGCAGAATTGGACAATGTCGCCTCGGCGGTTTATGACGATGCCACGTATAGCTATGCCGCCGAACTGACCGACGGCAGCACGACGGTATTCCTGCGGTTCGCCGAACAGCCCGGCGGCGTAGCAATGGATAATCCCGTCCCGCAGACCGGTTCGTACGAAGCGGAAACTTCCGATGCCGTTTATAAAGTAAGCGCCGACTCGTGGTGGAAGGATGCAACGGGTACACATCTGGTAACAGGCGCCACGCTGGCGGTGGTTGCGTCGGGCAATGGCTGCAATGTCAGCGGCACACTGACGGGTGCCGGAGAGACATCGCTCAGATTCCGGTCCAATACGATAAATTTCAGCCACTCCGTCGCCGAATCGCTGACGCAGACCGGAGCCGAGGCCGATTATCGGTCGGAGGAGAGCGATTGCAGCTATAAGTTAAGTCTCAAAGGCACGGCGGGAGAGGTCGATATGCTTCTGTACGCCGCCGCGAGCGACATATCACACATGATGATTCCCGACGGTACATATCGGCTCGTATCGGGACCTCAGGCCGGCGGCATCTCTGCCGAGGAGTGCGGCTGGAGCGATGCCGACGGCTCCCATCAGGCAAATGAAGCCGTATGCCGGATCGTCAATGAAGGCGGCCGATACACCATATCGGGGACCATGAGTTCCGCGTCAGGCAAACAGGTCCGCTATACCTACCGGGGATCGGTTACTTTCAGCGATGCCGTATCGCCATATCCGTTCACGGAACTCGGCGGCACATGGAATATGACCACCGACCGGTGGTTCGTCTACGACAAAAGTCAGAAAGAATGGGTCTACAGCGACTCCGGCGACAACTATTCGATGTCTATGGCCGGAATTCCGAAATACAGATGCATGCTCTCCACAGGACTTTTCGACGCGACTTTCTCCATGCTGATCGGTATAGACGACCAAGGATTGTTCATCCCCTGCAATGTCTCAAGCAACCCGGTAGCACAGGTCGTCTCCGGTTCGGGAACTTTCTGGCTTTTCGCTACGCTCTACGACCCGGAAACGGGCTACTTCCTGTCCGGCAGCCGGAATGTGCCGCTGGAACTCTCCGAAGACTTCGCCCAATTCGCAGCCATCCCCATTACCGGAGAGACGACCGACCCGGATACAGGAGAGAAAATCACGCTGAACTACAATTATTTCGGTCTGATAGGCGCAAACATTTCCACCGGAAAATATTCGATGTTCTCCAACTGGCCTTTCGTGCGGCTCCCGCATTTCACCCGTCCCGGTGCCCAGTATCGGACAGCCTCCGTTCCCGCCGCCTTCTCCGGCCTGCGGCAGGAGCAGACCTCCGTTCCTGAAAAAGTGACGGCTACAATCCCCGAAGAAGAAATCCTGAAAATCATACCGATAACCCGCAACCTTTAAAAATCCGAATAGCCATGAAAAAAATACTATACCTGTTCGTATGCTTTACGGCGATCGCACTGGCGTCCTGTTCCGACGACGATACGGCACCCCAGCCGACGCTGCGATTGAATTCCTCCTCCGCAGGCACGACCGTCTCCGAAGACGGCGCACAGATCAATGCCGCAATCGCCGCTGCCGGCGCAGTTATCGACATTACGGTCCAATCCAACTGGAATTGGAGCGTCGAGATAGCGTCCGGCAACTGGTGCGCCGCAGAGATCACCGAAGCGGGGCTGCAACTGGCGGCTCAGGCCAATGAACTGACACAACCCCGCACCGCACAGATCGACGTCGTGGCCGTCAACGAATCGGGAACCAGCCGGGCGACGATTCTCGTCGAACAGGCTGCGGCCGGCACATCGTCGCTTTCCGTCGTACTCAACGATGGCGATACGGAAATCCTGCTGCCCGAAAAAGGCGGTTCCTACCGGGTCGGCGTCACGGCCGGCGGTCCGTGGAGCGCCGCGACAGACAGCAACTGGTGCAAGATCGAACAGGATGCGGAAGGATTTACGGTGTCGGCCCCCGAAAATACGACATTGAGCGATCTGACCGCCACGATCCGCGTAATCACCGGAAAGGGTACCGAAAACGAAACCGCCGCAATTCCCATTTCGCAGGTGTCGGCCGCAAATGCGATGGTCATCGAGCTGACCGTAGGCGAAACCACCTCGAATACAGGCGCTCTGCCGTTCGAGAACATCGGGGTAATCAACTGCATCGTGGACTGGGGCGACGGCAGCATGCAGCGGGTCGTATCCAGCTGGCCTCAGCACCAATACAGCGCAGCAGGAGTCTACGAAGTAAAAATCATCGGCAAAGTCTCCAGCTTCCGGGCCAATCAGATTCCCCAGTTCAGCGACGAACTCAAAACCTGCGTCACGGCAATCAAGAGTTGGGGCAATATCGGCTTGGAATCGCTCAAGAGGGGATTCTACAAATGTACGAACCTCCGGTCGATCGCCGCACCCGGCGAGGATTCGTTCGCACAGCTCACGACTCTATACGAATGTTTCTGGAACTGCACCGCACTCGAAACACTGCCCGAAAGGGTATTCGCGCACGCTCCGCTGCTCGAAAGTGCATACAGCGCATTCTCTGGCTGCGCAAGTCTCAAGGCCGCACCGGCGTACATGTTCGCAGACAGTCCCGCATGCACCGACTTTTTCCGGCTCTTCTGGAAATGTACGGCAATGACCCAGATCTCTCCGGATCTGTTCGCCGGATGCACTGCGGGACAAAAGTTCGGACAGGCATTCTATAACATACCGATCACATCCATACCCGAAAATCTTTTCGCCCCGTGTGCAGAGGCGGCCGACTTCTCCAACACCTTCAACGGTTGTACGGAACTTACGCAGATTCCCGCCGATCTGTTTGCAAAAAATACGGCAGCTACCAACTTTTCGGGCGTCTTCGGCAACTGTAGCAAACTGAATGCGGTTCCTGCGAACATTTTCGCCAACGCTGCGAACACCACCAACCTGAGCGGCGCGTTCAACGGCTGTACGGCGCTGACGGAGATTCCCGCCCGCATTTTCGAGAAAAACACCGAGGTCACAAATCTCTCCAATGTTTTCGCCAACTGCACCAAACTGACCGCAATTCCTACGGAGGTCTTCTCCTATGCGACCAAAGCCACCAATCTGGGCGGCGCATTCAATGGCTGCACGGAACTGACCGAAGTGCCCGCCGGTATCTTCGCCAACAACACGGCGGTCACGAGTTTCGCCAATGTCTTCGCCAACTGCACAAAGCTGAAAACAGTGCCCGACGGAATTTTCGCCGGCATGGTCAAAGTCACCAGCTTCAATTCCGCATTTCTCGACTGTACGGGGCTGACGTCGGTCCCGGCAACGATTTTCGACGATGCAAAGGCCGTGACCAACTTCGGCAAGACCTTCTCGGGATGCACGGCGCTCAAAGGCGAATCTCCCCACACGACGATCGAAGGCGTGAAGTACCACCTTTACGAACGCAGCGGCAATGCGGCGTTCACCGCAGTCAAAACCACGGCCGGATGCTTCACGGGCTGCACCGGTCTGGACGACTATACGACTATCTCCGCATCCTATCCGGAGTGGCTGTAATCCTTCGCCCGGCAACGGCAAGGGAGTCCAAAATCGTTTGGACTCCCTTTTTATTATGCCGGGGATATGTTTCTCCCGCGGCAGTATTGCCGATCCGGAAATTATTTTTCGCGCACGCAGCGCACCATCATCGCCGTTTCCGGAAGAACGCCGTTAGCGGAAACGGAACCTTTAGACGACTCCGACGACATCAGCCACATCAGGTACGAATACTGCCCCGGTTTGGTCTCACTCGCATCGGGAGTCCAAACCGATATAATATTGGCGGACTTGACCGACAATCCGTCATTGGCCAACTGTCCGGCGCTCGCCAGATAGACCTCCTGCATACCGTCGCTGCACATTCTGAACGCATTTTTCTCAAAAGCTTTCGATCCGTCGGCGACAAGCTCCAGAATCTGCTCCGAGGTAGGCATATACCATGTTCCGGCAGGCGCTACGAGCGAACACGGGTCCACATCGCCGTAGGGAACATCCGCATAGTTCGGAATCGACTGTTCGTCTGGTCCGTAAACCACACCCTGATATTTCGTCGCACTCGAAACCGTGCCTTCGAACTTGATGCCGTACTTGCTCTTCCACTTGAAGTACATACCGCGCTCCTTAGGTCCTGCAAAAGTATATGCTCCATCGACGACCGTCAGATATCCTTCGCTCCAGATCACCGAGAAGGCGTTCGTTGCGGGATTGGCCTCCTGCCGGACACTCTTTCCGGTATCGGCACCATTGACCCAGATGGCGAGCGTGCGTTCCTCGCCCGCATTTTCGGGAATCGAAAACGAGACGGTCGGATTCTCCTTCGATCCGCTCTGCGTCAGCTCCAGCCCGTCGCTGCCCTTGATGACCACGGGGAACGAAGCAAGGTCGCTCTCGCACTTTACGCTCAGCGTAAACGCTTCGTAGGTAGCTTTCGACGGAGAGTGGGATACGTAATCCACATAATCTTTCTTTCCCGGCTGGATGAACGAGATACCCGAATAAACCCGATTGATGAACAGTCGCCATTCGCGGTTTTCGACTTCGTCGTTCTTGGGCACGGTCAGCGTAACCTCCGTCTCGGCAGGCGATGCGTCGATGGACCGAATCTCCCCGTCCTCGGCTTCGATATCGACCTCGTAAGCCGGGAATTCACCCGGATCGGTCTTGACGGTAAGCTTGAACGAAGCATTGTCCGTCACCGAAGTCGGCGTATGCGACACATAAGAAGGCTGGCGGATATTCTTCACGCAGCGGAGCGAAGCCATGTTCGTGCCCGCAAGATCGTAATCCACCATCGAATAGTCGGCGTTGAGTACATAAATCACACCCTCTCCCGCATAATTGGCGCCCAGTCCCCAGTATCCGCCGAACTGAGACTTTCCGCTGATCTGCCCCGAAGCAAGTTCCAGCGCGCCGCAGAAAGGCATGAAATAGTCCGAGCTGAGATACCCCATGCCGGTAATGCCGTCCAATACATGCTGGTTCATGTAGTCTTCCCGGTCGTAAAGACAGAAAAGTTCCATATAAGTCGGCGTACGCAGCCCGGCATCGATCATCGTACACGGATCGGTATTCGGCTGGCGGTAGGGGATATCGGCCAGTGCCACCTGCACGGCTTCGGGCGTATAGGCCGTTCCGGCGTACGAACCGCCGTCCGACGGCACGCCGTATTTGCTGCCCTGACGGAAATAGAGTCCGAGGTCGGACATCTTGTCGGCAACGGCGAATTTACCGTCCATAAGCGTAACATTGCCCTTAGCCCAATAGAAGCCGGCCGTCAGTACGAGCGCAGCCTCCTGCCGGGCTTCGACGATCTTCGTCCATTGGGGTTCCGCGCCCGCGTCGGCCATCTCTACAACGATATTGCGTTCGTTCTCGGTATAGTTGCCCGCGATTTCGACGTCGATGCTCTCGGTCCGCTCCGTCACCGCCACCGGATCGCCGACCTTGTCGCCGAGCGTCACGCGGTACTGCCATTCGACGAAAATCGGATCGGCCGCGCGGGTCTCGATGCTCGTGGTGAAACCGAGCTTGTAACCGCCGCCGTTGTAAGGAACCGTTTCCGGAATGGTCGTGGAGTCGTATTCGGTTACACAATAGTCTTTTAAGGCAGGCTCCTGTTCAGCCTCGACGATCCGAATCCACCGGGGGGGGGTAGCAGCGTCCTCCGTTACAGCCATTTCCACAACGACTGCCCGCGGTTCCTTACTGTAGTTGGAACCGATGACGACCGATATTTCCGTTTTGGGTTCGGTCACGGCTATCGGATCGCCGACGGCCTCACCGAGCGTCACCCGGTACTGCCACGGCTCGAATACGGGAACGACCGGCTGGGAACGAGTTTCGGTGCGGGTCGTAAAAGTCATCGTATAGGTATCGCCTTCGGCAGGTATCGTCTCAGGAATGGTCGTCGATACGAATTCGGTAACCGTGTACTCCGTCTTTTTCGCCGGTTCCGTATTATCGTCCGAGCAGGCCGACAATCCTACACACAACATGCCTAACGGAAGGCACAAACATTTGAGTAAATTTTTCTTCATAGTGCAAATTAAAAAAATGAGTAGACGGCTAAAGTAGTGATTTTATTCTTTGCAAACAACCCGGACTGCTAAAAAAGCATCACTCACATCGAAACAGACTCCCGTCATAAATTCTTGCAGATATTGATATTGATTACATTAATCGACATTACACGGAATTACACTTACACACTCCCGGCATATCAGCTCAAAATAATATAAATTCGAAACAAAATATCC
>JAJPZH010000043.1 GCA_021204515.1 Alistipes sp.
TGGTGATCTTCACCACCGCCTACTCGGAATACGCCGTCGAAGGATTCAAGCTCGACGCGGTGGATTACCTGCTCAAACCGTTCAGCTTCGCCGACTTCAGCCGTTCGGCGGGCAAAGCCAACTCGCTCTACGAACTGCGCCACAACCAGCGTCCGGCGGACGCATCGGAGTCCGTTCCGGAGGCGCTGCCCAAGGACAAGGAGTATATCTCGGTGAAGGCGGACTACAAGGTATCGCTGGTGAAAATCAGCGACATCGTCTATCTGAAAAGCGAAGGCGAATACGTGCGCATGCATCTGGCCGACGGCTCGACGATCACCACCCTGTTCCGGCTCAAGAACATGGAGACGGCGCTCCCGTCGGAGTTGTTCATGCGCGTACACCGCTCCTACATCGTGAACCTGCGCTGCATCAAAGGCTATGTCCGCGGCCGCGTATTTCTGAGCGACACGGAGTACGTGCCCATCGGGGAGAATTACAAGGAGAGCTTTCAGCGTTATATCGACGCCAATTTCAAGAATCTATAACGACGCGAAATCCGGAAATCCCGCCAGCTGGACGTAGCGGCCGCCGCGGTACTCGCAGCAATAGTGCCTCCGGCCGTTGGTCAGGATGACGAACCGCGCCCCCAGCACCGAATTGTAACGCACGGCCTGCGAAAGGGTCCGCTCGTCGATCCGGATCTCCGGGGCTTTGCATTCGGCCAGCACCAGCGGTTCGGCGCTGTCGCCCACCACAACGACGTCGGCGCGCTGCGGCTGTCCGTTGACCGGCACGGCATACTCCTGCACGATGCGTTTGGGCTGTACCCCGCAGTGCGACACGAGGTAGGCGATCAGATGACGCCGCACCCACTCCTCAGGCGTCAGCACGAGGTAAATTCCCCGCAGGTCGTCCCACACTTCGACCTGTTCCCCGCGGCGGCGGGCGCGCAGCCGGATGGCAGGAAAATTGAGTTTGGGAAGTTCTGACATCTCTAGTTCCGGAAAATTTACTATCTTTACCTGCACAAATATACGAACATTTTCGTTAAGCGGGAGCCGAGCAGAGAAACTCGTTTCGCCGGGCGGCGAAAATGAAGGTTAAAAAAGCGAATATATGAGGAGTATTCTTTCGATCATAGCACTCTTCTCGTGCTGCACGCTGGCGGCGCAGGAGTATATTCCGACCTACGGCCGTGAACTTCCGCGCGGCGAAGTGATCGCCTACCCCACGGCACAGGAAGCGGCCGCAGCCTCTGCGGGCGACACCCGTTACTTCACCCGTCTGGCGGACTGGACGCAAAAAGACAACGTTTTCTCGACCGAGTTCACCGTGCCGTTCGCATGGGCCAACCGGCAGGTATTCTTCCATTTGGGATGGGCTTCGGCCGATTACGAAGTGTGCGTGAACGGCAAAACCGTGGCCTATGACAGCGACTGCAGCACTCCGGCGGAATTCAACCTCACGCGCCATGCGCAGGAGGGCCGTAACACGCTGGAAATCGTCGTCAGCGCTCCGTCGCAGGTGGCGCGTCTCGAAAGCTGGAAAAGCGATCCAGCCCCGGCAATAGGTCCCGCATGGGTCATGAGCCAGCCCACGCTGCGCGTACGCGATGTACTGACCAAATCGTGGCGCAGCAGCGAGGAGAACGACAAGGTCATGGCTGAAATCGCCCTCGTCGTTAAAACCGAGTCCCTCAATCCGCGCACTTCGCGCATCCACTATGAACTGCTCACTCCGGCAGGCTCCAATGCCGCCATCGGATACAAGGACGTCACGCTCGACATGCGCCGCGAGGACACCGTGCGTTTTCTGGCCCGCATTCCGGACAGCATGTTGTGGAACCCCGGCCGGCCGACGCAATACACGCTGCGCGTAAAAACCCAGCACGAAGGCCGCTACATGGAATACATCGAACTGCCGCTCGGATTCCGCACCGTCGAACTGCACAACGGACAGCTGGCGGTAAACAGCAATCCCATCGCACTCCGCACGCGCGAGGTTCCGCCCCATTTCCCGGCGGAGGAGATAGCGAAACTCCGCGAGCAGGGATTCAACACCCTCAGGCTCCTGCCGGGTCCCGTGGCGCCGACGCTGTATACGGTTTGCGATACGATGGGGATGTATGTGATCCCGCAGGCCCCGATCGACACCCGCAGCAGCGGCGAATCGCGCCGCATAGGGGGCAACCCGTCGAACGACCCCGCATGGCAGGGTGCCTACGTCGAACGGACCGAAGACAGCTACCACACGGCGAAACGCCATCCGTCGGTAATCGCCTTCTCGCTGGCGACGAAATCGGCCAACGGCATCAATCTCTACGAGAGTTATCTGAATATGAAGAAGTTCGGCGATACCCGCCCCTTCATTTATCCCGACGCCGCAGGCGAGTGGAACAGCGACGGCCTGAAGCTGGAATAATCGGAACGACTGAAAACAGACCGGAAACAGGTCCCGAAGCGGATATACGATAAAAATCCCGAAAAATTTTTCGGGATTTTTTTGCAATAATAAAAATTATCACTAATTTTGCACTCGCAATCGGATAACGATTGATGCCTCTTTAGCTCAGTTGGTAGAGCACGACACTCTTAATGTTGGGGTCCAGGGTTCGAGCCCCTGAGG
>JAJPZH010000202.1 GCA_021204515.1 Alistipes sp.
AAGTAAGGGTTAGTGTATTCTATGCGTCGGCGGAACGACGCATCGGTTCCGGCCCCGCACCAAAAGGGTCCGATATAACTTGTTTATTAAAGTAAAAAGGAAAGCGTGGTGCTGAATGCTTATTTTAGAGTGGGAGGTTCTTGCAAAACCTGAAGAATAAAATAAGCAACAGTCCCACGCTCTAAATCCGAAAAACGGACAGAACGTGAAGAAATGCCGGCCTATTCTCTCCTTCGTAATAACTTGCAAGATTTACCACTCGAGAATAAACTTACACTTTCCGTGTTAGTCAATATGTTACTACAAATGTAAAAAACATATTCGGAAAATACAACACCGACACTTCTTTTTTGGACTGTTGCGAGTACAATTTACGACAAAACATTCAAAACGGCAATATTGATTCCAAAATATCTTATTTCATATTGCGGAAACATGTCCTTGCAAAAAACGACTCATATAACCGATTGATTTACAACATCACACAAACAGCCGGACACAATTTCGGAATTTCACATGCAAAAACGACGGGGCCGAAAACCCAAAATACCGGAGCTGGAGAATCCGGCCCGGCACGCATATCCAAGACAACCGCTATATCCCGAAAAGGGCCAGTGCGGCCATCGGCACGACGGCCCACCAAAGCGTACGCCGCTCCCCCGCGGGCACCAGCCGGGCAAGAGTTTCCGAGCGTTCCAGATAATAAAGAAATCCGAGCCACAGACCGCCCCGGACCAGATTCAGCACTTCGGTACGCGCCAGTTCGGCATAACCGCCCGACGCCTCCGGATCGTAACCGGCAAACAACGGCGCAATCGCGGCCACACCGTACACCAGCACCCGCAAACCGGCATACCAGCGGACCAGAGGCAACCCATAGAATTTGCGCAGCGTCAGCAAGCAGAAAAGCACAACCGGCAGCAATGCCCCGATAAGCCCCAGCAGCTGCATTCCGGCAGTCACGGCGTCGAGCGGCAGGTTCCCGCTCACACACTGCATCAGCAGCGCGAAAGACCATTCGCCCAGCCGGGTTATGCCGTAAGCGCCGAACAACCACACCGGCCCCGGCAGTTCATTGAGATTTTGCAGGAAAGGGGATTTCATAAGACGAAAACGATAAATGTTCGGCAACAAAGATAATAATTTTCGCGGATTCTCCTTTACGCCGCTTCCGCCTGTCCGTTGCAGCCGGCCGTAAATTTTGCGGATTCGGTAATTTTCGAACACGGCATTTCGGACCGGGCGTTTCGGACGCAGCATATCAGGCTCAGCGCTTCGGACCGGGCATTCCGCGCAACAGCCGGGAAAGGGCATTCCGCATACCCGAAAAAAGGCCGGAACTTCTCCGAATTTTAGGGCGGCACCCTTTGCCCGGCAGCTCCCCCTCCGGCGACGCAAAACCGAGAGCACAAAGCGGCAGTGCAAAGCAACGGCGCAAAGCAAAAGCAGATATTGCAGAAGGCACAGGCAGTCCGCACGAAGAATCCTCGATTATCCAGAAGAAAGGGAGACCTTCACGGGTCTCCCTTTCAATTACTTATCGTCGCGGCCGCGGCACGCTCAGCCCAGATCAGATCAGCGTTTCGAGAATCTGCACGGCATTGAGCGCCGCGCCCTTCTTGATCTGGTCGCTGACGCACCAGAACGTCAGTCCGTTTTCGCAGGTCAGGTCCCGGCGGATGCGACCCACGTAGACGGGGTCTTTACCCGCGATGAACAGCGGCATCGGGTAGACTTTGTCCGCAGGCTGATCCATCAGCACGACACCCTTTGCCTTGGCAAAAGCTTCGCGGGCCTCGGCGACCGATACGGGACGTTCCGTTTCGAGCCACACGCTCTCCGAGTGGGCGCGCATCACCGGCACACGCACGCAGGTCGCCGACACGGCGATATCCGAATGCATGATCTTGCGCGTCTCGTGGAACATCTTCATCTCCTCTTTCGTATAGTCGTTGTCCGTAAAGACGTCGATATGGGGAATCACGTTGTAAGCGAGCTGAAAAGCGAATTTATTGACCGTCGGCTCCTTGCCCGCACCCAGTTCGGCATACTGCTCCACCAGCTCGTCCATAGCCGCAGCTCCGGCGCCGCTGGCGGACTGGTAGGTCGAAACATGCACGCGGCGGATATGCGACACCTGCTCGATCGCCTTCAGCGCCACGACCATCTGGATCGTCGTGCAGTTAGGGTTGGCGATGATGCGGCGCGGGGCGTTCTTCGCATCTTCGGGATTGACTTCCGGCACCACCAGCGGCACGTCGGCGTCCATGCGGAAGGCGCTCGAATTGTCGATCATGACCGCACCGTGTCTGGTGATCGTCTCCGCGAATTCACGCGAAGTTCCGGCTCCGGCCGAAGTGAGGGCGAAATCCACCCCCTTGAAGTCGTCGTTATGCTGTAACAGTTTGACGGTTATGTCCTTTCCGCGGAATTTATAAACACGGCCCGCACTGCGCTGCGAACCGAACAGCAGCAATTCGCCGATCGGCAGGTCGCGCTGCTCCAAAATCCTCAGAAATTCTTGGCCCACAGCACCGCTGGCGCCCACAATCGCAATCTTCATCTCGATAAAGTTAAAAAATGATCATCGTTCCCGCTCGGACGGACCGTACACGGAAGCTCCGGGACAAATATAGCGATTTCGGCGCGAACGACAAAAAAATCGGCCGGCACAACGGCCGGCCGACTCTGTTCAGTCGAAGAAATTGTCGTCGTCCGTATCCGGAACACGCCCCTCAGAGTCGGTCTCCTCCTCATCGCAGTCGTAGCGCGGCATCATCGCCGGACGGATAAACTGGTCGTTGCGGCTCAGTCCGAGACGGCCGTCGTCATAAACCCGTTTCATAAAATCGCCCACGATCGGCAGCGCCATCACGCTGCCCTCGCCGCCCGACACGAAATACACCGACTGGTCTTCGCCGCCGACCCATGCGCCCGCCACCAGTTTCGGTGCCACGCACATAAACCATGCGTCGCGGTTCTTGTTCGAGGTACCGGTCTTGCCGCCGATCTCCACGCCCGAAAAGCCGTAATCGCGGTTCAGACGTCCGGCCGTACCCGACGTCACCACGCCCTGCAGCATCGTCAGCATCGTATAGGCCGTGCGCTCGCTGACGGCGTCCTGCGACTGGGGTATGAAGTTGGCGATCACGTTGCCCTGCCGGTCCTCGATGCGCGTCACGAAAATAGCGTCGTTATGCACCCCCTCGTTGGCAAATGTCGAGAAGGCGCTCACCAGCTAGAAAACGTTCGACTCGGAGGAACCGAGCGCCAGTGCCGGAACAGGGTCGATATAGCTGCGGATACCCATGTTGTGGATGAAGTCGGCGACCGCCGCGGGCTGTTTGGCCTGCTTCATGATCCACGCCGAATAGTTGTTGCGGCTGCGGGCGAGACCCCAGCTCAGCGGGTGCATCACGCCGTCGTATTCGACCTTGCCCGCCTCCTTGGGCGACCACGCCGTGCCGTTGGCCGTTTCGATCGTAACGGGCAGGTTCGGCACCATCGTGCAGGGCGTCAGGCCCAGATGGTCGATGGCGAAGGTGTAGACGAAGGGTTTGATCGTCGAACCGATCTGGCGTTTGCCCTGCTTGGCCATGTCGTATTTAAAGTAGCGGAAATTGGGTCCGCCGACATATGCCTTGACATATCCCGTACGGGGATCGAGCGCCACGAACGACGCCCGCATGATACGCTTGTGGTGCAGAATCGAGTCGCGCGGAGTCATCAGCGTATCGCGTTCGCCCTTGTAGGTGAAGACCTTCATCGAGCAGGGTTTGTCGAACGAAGCGTTGATCTCCTTCTCGCTCGCACCGGCGTTCTTCATCTCGCGGTAGCGGTCCGAATAGCGGACGGCGTGACGCATGATGCGGTCGCGCTCCGCCTTGTCGGCGTCGATGAAGAGCGTCCGGGTACGCCGGTACTGGGCATCCATACGGGGCTGAATGACCGACTCCATCTGTTTCTGGACGGCCTGTTCGGCGTAGGTCTGCATCGTCGAATTGATCGTGGTATAGATTTTCAGACCGTCGCGGTAAATATTGTAAGGGGTGCCGTCGGCCTTGCGGTTCTTGCGGCACCAGCCGTAGAGCGGATTCTCCTCGTACTCCTTCACCGCCTGATCGTAATCCCATTCGTTGTAGAACTGATTGCGCTTGGGCCGCTCGGCGTTCATCACCAGACGCAGCATCTCGCGGAAGTAGGTCGCCGTACCTTCGTTGTGCGACACGGGACGGTAATTGAGGACGATCGGAAGCGCGCAGATCGAATCGCGCTGTTTGCGCGTAATGGCCCCGGCGTTCTCCATACGCGAAATGACGAGGTTGCGGCGCGCGAGGGCGTTGTCGTAATTCCGCACCGGCGAATAACGCGACGGGGCGTTCACCACGCCCACCAGCACGGCCGCCTCCTGCACGTTCAGCTCGTGAGGCTCCTTGTTGAAGAAGGTAAGGGCCGCGGACTTGATGCCGTAGGCGTTGGAGCCGTACTCCACCGTATTGAGATACATGGCGGCGATCTCCTCCTTGGTATAGTTGTATTCGAGCTTGAGAGCCGTGATCCACTCCTTGAGTTTCGATGTGACGAGTTTCGCGTTGCGGACCAGCCGCCCGCGGTTGCGCACCGTGTCGCGCGGAAAGAGGTTCTTGGCCAGCTGCTGCGTGATGGTCGAACCGCCGCCCTGCGAGGTGTTCTGCAACAGCACGGTTTTCACGGCCACACGGGCCAGCGAGGGGATGTCTATGCCCGAATGGGTTCTGAAACGGGCGTCCTCGGTAGCGATCAGCGCCGCGACGATCGGCGGGACTTCGTGTCCCCCGAGCCGGACATGGAGCGTCGAATCGTCCGGGAAAAGATCGGCGTACTGGACATAAGAGCGGTTCTGCACGAAGAAGGTGCCGATGACCTTGCCGTCCTCGGAATAGATCTCCGTGGCGAGGTTGCTGCGGGGATTCTCCAGCTCCTCGAACGACGGCATGCGGCCGAACAGCCCGAGAGCGGTGAGCAGCAGCATAAAGAAGAGCAGGGCGAACGGCGCGAAGGCCAGACACCATATCCATTTTATCGTTTTCGGACTCACGTCCGTCTTTTTCTTCTTTGGCATAGGACTTAATTTTGCCGTAAAGATACGAAGTGTTTTGTAAAACGTGGCATTCACCGAATTATTGCCTGCCGAATTTTATTGATTTTTTACCCAAAATGATATCTACCGACACAATCCCGCCGCTCCGCCCGCTCTTTTTCATAAAACGCGACACACGGAGCAACCGGATAATTACCGGTTCCTCCGTGTATAGCATCTCCGACGATACAGACGCAAAATTTATGCTGGCCGCGCTATTTCCGCTCCACGACAACGATGTCTATAGCTTTGGCTTCGAGCGTGTCATCGAGCGCTATCCGCACACCGTCTTTCCAATAGACCGCCCGGTTAATGACCTGTATGGGATCAAAATCATTTCCGGCGATATAAATATTTCCGTTATAAGAAGTTACACCACAGGCATCACCGCTATCAGAAGTAAGTTGTGTCGCCGTGCCATCAACCCAGCACTGCGCGTAAAAGTACTCGATGTCTACATTTTCCGGCATCCGTTCCTCGAAATAATAACCCGTTCCGGTACAGACGACCTTGCCGTCGAGTATCCGGATCTTATTAACTGTACAATTTTTCTCTTCGGAAAGCCGATACCTCTCCCCATTGACCTGATAGAACGGCACTTCCCTTTCCGTTCCGTCCTCCTCCGAACCGACCGTCTCCATTCCGAGCAGATAAACCTTGTCGTCATCCACGCAGACCGAATAGAATGTCCCGCCGTTCAGTTCCGAAACAATCGTCCCGTTTTTCCAGTAAGCCCCGACCATTCCAATTCCACTGATATAACGTGTACCAACCACATGCAGGTCTTCGCCGTCCAGCCACATCCCATATGCATAGCTCGTTACCGACTCCATGCGGAACAATTCGTCGTTTTCCCAATAAACGGCTTTGAGTCTGTCATATCCGACGGCATAGAGATCGCCAGCGTCGGTTACGTGAAACTCATAGACTTCGGGTTTTCGCTCTTTAGGCAACGCATGGAATTCTCCGTTTTTCCAATAACCAATCACCCATCCTTCCGTCGGATCGTCGAATCCACCCAAGACATACAAATCGTTTCCGATCAACTGCATCTGCTTGACGTAAGAATCGATGCCCTGCTCGATAAGCGGAATCAGCGTCCCGTTCTTCCAGTAAACAGCCGTACGAACCCTCGGTTCGTAGTAAACATACCCAGCAACATAGACATCCAGCGACAGCGGCTGCTGCGAAACCGCGATCTCGACCGGAGAAGCATTCCCTGCGCTGACCGTAACCACGGCAACCTCCGGAACCTGTGTTTCCGAAGTATTGGGCTGCGCCCGCAGCGTGAACGTGCGGTTTTCCTCATCTTTCTCAACGCTGCACCACAAAGAGGCCGTTTCAACATCCCAATTCGCAGCCGTCGTCGTAATGCGGAATACAGGATCGATCGGCCGGTCATCGGCATAAAGCGTCTCACCCGAAGCAGAGAAGGTCACGGTCTTTACGTCGGGTAATACGGTCAACATATCTTCAACGGGCGCCTCGTCCGAGTCGGAACAGGAATTAGTCGCAAGGCCCGCAAACAGGCAAATCAGAATAAGTCCGAGTTTTTTCATAGTAGATGATTTAAGGATTCTATTTCGAATTTTACCGGAAACAAAGATACCGGCAGCGGCAAAAGACAAAATAGCAATTCCCGAAAAATACCTCTCAAATTCCGAAAAACCGCAGCAACAGGACACTAAACTACTACCTATCCGTTTTCTGACGAAAAAAACGGCGATAATCCGAAGGACTCATGCTGTACTTGCGGGTAAACGCTCTGAAAAACGAAGAATAGGCACCATGCCCAGACTGTTCGGCAATGTCTTCAATGGAAAGATCAGGATTTTCCGCAAGCAGTTGCAGCGAATAGTTCAGCCGCCAATCCGAAATATAGGTCGCCACGGTAACCCCGGCACCTTCACGGACAGCATCGGCCAAATATTTGTCATTGGTACTCAGCAGCCTGACTAACATGGCCCGACTGCAAGCCGGATCGGTAAACGGATGCTCTTCCTCCATGATCCGGGAAAGACGCCGAAAAAGCTTCATCTCCCGAGAAAGGTCCTCCTCCGCTGTCAGCCGCAGTACCCGGACCGCCTTATCCTCGTTGCGCTTATTCTCCTGAATTTGCCGATAAAGCGAGCGATTTTTGCTACGCAGGCGATGCGAATAGACAACATAGATACTGACAATGACCGCCAACAAAAAACAACCTAGCCCCGTAAAGAGGATAATCATACGCTGGCGAAGTTTTTGCACCTTGATCTTATCAAATTCATAAAGGGTATGCAGTTCGCCCAATTGCATGACAAAACGGCTGGCAGCAAGCGAATCCTGCGCCCGCTCGATGCATTTCATATTCTTATAGGCTACTTCCCAAGCGCCCGTTTCCGCCAATATCTCCGTTTTCAGTTTCAGGGCCGATAGATAATAAGGCAGTAGCTCCCCACCGGAAAAAGCCGCGACACTACGCTCGGCATACTGCAACGCCCGGACAGTATCCCCGACAGAACGATAATAGATGGCGCTTGTTTCATTAAAATATTCGCCGTCAAGACCGATGTGGGGATAAAGGTCCGCTTCAGCCCGCCGAAAGTAATCGGCCGCACGATCCGACTGCCCCATTTCAACGAAATTACGCACATAGCTGCAAAGAATGTAAAGGTGCATGCTCCGGCAATTGACTGCGCGCTGCTCGTCAGTGAGATCGTCGGACATATAGGCATCGAGCAAAGCAAGCGTCGTGTCGCAATAGTGCAGCGACCGTACGTAAGCAGCTGTATTATACGTCGCATCGACGAGTTCCAGCCCAACCTTGATCCGGTCAATCGCAGGAATGCTCTCCGCAAGTAACCGCATCAAGGCATCGCTCTTTTCGAGCGCCTCAACGGCCTCTGCATATTGTCCGCCAGAGGCATAGGCAGTCCCGATACTTAGATAAGCATAAGCTTCCAGATACCTGTTCTCTTTTTTTGCGGCCCGGTCAAGCATTTTCCGGGCCGCAAACAGGGCCGTCTGATTCCGACCTTCGTCGATATGTCGCTTGATGACGAGCGCCTCGACGTTGGCAGAACGCTCGTCTCCATGCCCAAGCATAAAGTGCCGAACATGGTCGGCATATTCCAGAAACCGGCCGGTATCATTACAAATCGAATAATATTCCAAACGCAGGAACAAGGCCGTAGCTATCCGTCGCGGAGACTTCAGTTGCCGGGCACATTGCTCCATTCGGTCGAGGTAATAGAGTTCCTTCACATGGTCTTTGAAAAGAAGCGCCAAACGAGCGTAGGTGTCGAAAAGCCGTTCTCCTTCCGCAATTTCCGCTATACCCAATAGTTCCTGTTCCCGCTGCCAAACCCCTTCATCCAACGCCTCATCGGGCTTCTGTCCGGCGGCAGGCATCCACAAAGCCAAAAATCCTACCGAGAAGACAATCCGAAGGAAAGTCCTTGTCAAACGATACGATATGCTTATCCGCCCCATCAGAACAACTGTCAATCAGAACGGAAGTCCCACGGCGGCGGCCCACCACACGCCGCCGTTTCCGGGGTGGTAAATCGACAGCTTAAAGGTCGAAGTCGCCGAAGCGGGCTGGCGGAATACATTGACGTCGAATACGATATCGCCGCCTACGGACCAGATGCGCCGCCATGTCATACCACCGCGGCCCACATCGCGGAACTGGGCGTAATCGCCGCCGACATTGAGCCGGATACGCTTGAAATACAGCACCGAGCCGATACCGCCTTCGGGATACCACACCGGCAGCTGGTAGTCGGCCGAAAAAGCCGTGTAGTTGTTCGAAATAATATCCGACGAGGTATATCCGCGCGGAATAAGGCGCGTCGAGCGATAACTCAGCGGCGCGTATCCCGACGGGAACTTGTATCCGCCGATCGAAGTCTGGTAAGTAGCGGCTACCTTCAGCGAATTGTGGGCCGCGAATCCGGGCAGGTAAGCCTGTCCGTAGAACGAAATCAGGTCGCTGAAATGGGTGTTCGCCGGATTGAACGTATAGGCGGTACTCAGCGTATAGCCCCAGCGCGGCGCGAAATCGCGGTGCGCCAGACGCACCTGATCCGAATAGCCCAGTCCGAACGAGAGTTTGTGCAGTCCCCTGCGGAAACCGATGCGCTGGATATTTGAGATCTGCCCGGCGTTCCACTCGATCTTGCCCAGATTGGCAACCATGCCGTTGGAGTAGTTCCAGCCGGACGAGACGGAGAGCTGGCGCGTGTGATAGCCCCGCTGGAAATAGAGCGGAAGCGTGGCGGAGAGCCCCACGGAGTAGTATTTATCAGGACTGGGACGCTGCTGGTACTCGTATTTGCCGGTCTGCTCGTTGTATTGCCCCACCGAATAGAAGACCTGATTGCCGCCGTACGAAGCGTCGAGATCGAAGCGGACGCCCAGCCCGAAATAGCGCACGCCCAGATTGAAAATCGACCCTTCATCCTTGTTCCAGCCGTACGAAGCGAAGGCCTCGGTATTCGACAGCAGGTTCTGCGAAAGGAGTGTGACACCCAAATTGAGGTTGATATTGTGTTCGTCCACAGCCTCGAAGGGATTGAAGGCCACGGGAGTCCAGCTATGGACGTTCACCAGATTGGGCACCTTGCGGTAACGCTTCGCGCGATACGCACCGTCCTGCCGCAACGAGTCGGCCGCCGTGAAACTCACCGTATCGAGGTTCACCACCTCCCAGCGTTTACGGCTGGGATTCACGATGTTGAGCGGCAGTTTCGAAGGCGTGACCGGAATCAGCGCATCGGCATCGGCGTCCTGCGCCGCCACATGGTAACCGCGCTTGTCGTAGGCGGTCAGCAGTATCCGCTCCCTGCCGTCGCCGTCGCTCCACGGTACCGGCATGAACGCTCCGTAAGCCGAAGTCGTGATGCGGTATTCGCGGCGGGTCTTCAGGTCGAAGCAGTGGGCTTCGTCCCGGCCCGAAGCGATAGAACCGAAGTAAAGCCTGCCGCCGCCCGCGCGGAGGTTGCTCAGCGTGATATAGGCGCCCTCGGTAACGGGATGCACGCCGTCGCCGTCGATGCGGCCCAGCCACATGCCCGAATCGTCGGTGACGATGACATAATAGCCCTGCGTCGCATCGTCCCACGCCAGCCCGTGAATCTCGGCGCGGTCGGGCGTTGCAAAGCGTTTCTCCGCGCCCTCCTTTTCCTGCACGACGATCGTATAGCGACCGTCGGGATTGTATTCGACCCACGCCACGGCATCCTCCGACGGCGTGGGATAGAGCGCGTTGCGGCGTCCGACGACCATCCGGGGCGTACCGTCGGCAAGGTCCATGTAGCACAACTGCGAATTGACCCGCTGTTCGAAGAGTTTCGAACAGCGGTACTCGGTCCACCACACGCGGCCGCCGGCCACGGCGGGGCGCGTCGAGACCACTCCTGTATAGCAAATCGTCTCCTCTTCGCCCGTACGGGTGTCGAGCAGCACGAAACGCGACGGCCGGTCGTAGTCGGTCTTGAGCACCAGTGCCGACCCCGCATCGAGCGGCAGGGGCCACTGGTAGGTCGTGTAATTGCCGGCGGGCATCTGCGTCAGCGGCGCCGAGCTGTCTTCGACCTGCGGCAGGGATTCCCAATGCCGCTCCAGCACGTCGAAAGTCTCGCGGAAAAGCCGGCTGACATTGGTATCGTAATACTTTTCGAGCGCGACGCGCGTCGTGGCCAGCACATAGGGATTACGCGAGCCGTACCGCGCCACCTTGTCCCAGACCACCTCGCCGTAACGGTCGTAGGCATAGGAACATATCTGATAACCCAACTCGTAATGGTCGGGAATATAGTCGCGGTAGGAGCCGCAGAACCATTTGTCGATATTGCGGCGGTCGCGCATATCCTCCCGGTCTCGGCCTACGCGCCCCATGGCGCGGTAGCCCATCGAGAACGAGGGCTGAAGCCCCCGGCCGAACGACGACATGGCCGTTTCGGACATCACGGCGTCGCCCTCCATGGCCCAGATCGGCATGCAGAGCAGACCGATGGTCGATCCCTGCTGTCCCAGAATGTAGCTCAGGGCGCGGATAACGCCCCGGTCGAGGTTGTTGTACTGCACGGCATGGCGGTACTCATGGGCCACGAGCTGTTTATACCACGGCATCGAATAACCGTCGATGGCGGGCGAGGTGAGGAACTCCACACGCTTCGGAAGATACATCACCAGTCCGTTCGACTGAAAGTTCTCGGGGTGCATGACGAAGGGAATACGCATCGGCCCGTGACGGAACCCGAACGAGATGTCGGGCCGGACGGTACGGATGTAGAACAACGTGCGCCGCGCTACGGCCGAAACCGTATCGGGATAGATCATCCGCACGTCGGGCGTGCGGATCGTGCTCCACTTCAGCCCCGCGGGGTCCGAACCCCACGTATAGTACTGGGCCGAAGCCTCGTGTGCGAAACCGACGGCGCACAGCAGCAGAACGATATACAGCAGCCGCTTCACTTACGAACCGGCTTTTTTGCAGCGGTAGCCGCTTTTGGTGAGTATTTCGACCACGCGGTCGCGGTGATCGCCCTGAATGATGATCTCGCCCTCCTTGGCCGCGCCGCCGACGCCGCATTTGGTTTTCAGCAGACGCGCCAGTTCCTGCAAATCCGCATCCCGGCCCACGAAACCTTTGACCAGCGTCACCACCTTGCCCGCACGCTGTTTGCGGTCGAGCCATACGCGCAGCTCCTGCCGCGCCGGGGGAAGCGTCTCCGCCTCCGGTGTTTCGGTCGTTTCATAATTGAAGTCGGGATTGGTCGAATAAACCATCCCGAGCCTCGCTTTCCAATCGTTGTCCGCCATATATTTCGAAATAGTAGAAGATAAACGCTCTTTCGGAACGTCTTATTTTGTGCAAAAATAATAAAATATTACGGTTGTGCGCCTCCGGCAGCCGAGATCGGCGAAAAAGAGCGCATCCCCGTCCGCAAACGGCAGCGCACGCCCCGCGGAAAGGGACGGGTAACGCAGAGAGGAAAGGCAACGGCGAGGGGGGGGCAGTGTAGAATGGAAAGACGACGGCGCGGCGAGGAAAAGCAATGACGGCGGCACAGAGAAGAAAGGCGGCAAAACAGAAAAGAAAGACGGCAGCACCGAAGAGCGGAACCGGCCGCCCCGCCGCTGCAAAAAATACAGCCGTTTCAGAAAAACTTTGCCTAAAATCACTATCTTTGTTTTCGTATGGCTAAAAAACTCGGCGACAAACTGCGCAGATTCAATCCCTTCTCGCGCCCGGCGACTCTCGAAGAGCTGCCCAAGCCGTTGCCGGCCAATCCCGATCAGCGGCTGGTGAAGGTCTATGTCGAGGGCTACGAAGACGTGGCCTTCTGGCGCGGCATCTTCGACCACTTCCAGAACCCCTACCTGCGCTTCGAAATCTCGGTGCCCAACCGCGCCGACCTGCCCAAAGGGAAAAAGGTGCTGATGAGCATGATTCCCCGCTCGTCGGAAGAGCTGATCCTGTGCGTCGATTCGGACTTCGACTTTCTGTTCGCCGACCGCACGGAACAGTCGCGCGAGGTGAACAGCGCCCGCTACATGTTCCACACCTACGCCTACGCCACCGAAAATTTCCTCTGCTACGCCCCCTCGCTGCACAACATATGCGTCAAGGCGACCAAGAACGACACGCGCATCTTCGACTTCGTGCACTTCATGCACGAATACTCCTGCACGATCTACCCGCTTTTTCTCTGGTACGCCTACTCGGCGCAGCTGGCCACGGAGAACGTATTCCCGCTGATCGACTTCAAGTCGGCGGTGCGCATCGGTTATCTCGACCTCGAAAACAACGGCGAGAAAACGCTGGCATGGCTGCAAAAGAACGTCGCCAAACGCGAAGAAATGCTGCGCAGGCGCAACCCGAAGATGACCGAGCCGATGCTCGAATTCGAACAGCAGCTCAAAAGCCGGGGACTGACGCCCGAAAACGCCTACCTGTTCATGCACGGCCATACGCTGATGGACAACGTGGTGATGATCCTGCTCAACTCCGTGTGCGAGAAACTGCGGCAGATGTCGATCGCCAAGATCACCGCGTCGAAAAAGCAGGGCGTGGCGCTCAAGAACGAGATGTCGAACTACACCAATTCGCTGCGGTCGATCCGCGACGTGCTGCTCGACAACGAGAACTACACCAAATGTCCGCTTTACAAGCGGCTCCAGCGCGACATCGAGAAATACATCGCCCGCACGATCTGGAACATGAAACGCAGCGGCGAAATCCGCGACGACTCGACATGGACCATCCTGCGCAACATGCGGCAGGGATCGGAAATCAAATAAGAAAGCGGCCTTCATAACGAAGGCCGCTTTCTTATGCGTAATTTCAGGGCCGCCTGCGCCAACTCCGCCGCCGGATTCCGCCCGAAGCTCCGGAGTGCCGACGGGGCGGAAACGCCCCGGACAGCGATCGTCCGCCGCTACTTCTTGCGGACCACGCGCACGGTGGACTGCGTAGCCTGCCGTACGAAGACCTGCGGGCCGCGGGCGTACTTGCGCCACAACTCGTCGGTATAGCCGCGCACGGTCAGCAGCTCCATGTTCTCGGCCTTCATCACGTCGAAGCCCGCTTCGCGCAGCGCTTCGATCGCCTCGTCGATGTGCCACGAGTTATCGACGCACAGACTCAGGTTCACGGCCGAGTTGTGGATCAGATTGGTCTTGATGCGGAAACGCTCCAGCAGCGAGAAAATCGTGGCGAACTTCTCCTCCAGCACGAACGAGAAGTCGCGCGAACGGATCGTCAGCAGCACCTGATCCTTCTTGAGAATCAGAATCGGCACCTCGACCGGCGCCGACATGCCGCGAATCACAGTGCCGGGTTTGCGCTTGTCGCCGAAAGGCCGCACGTAGAGCGGAATATTCTTGTTCTGCAGCGGTTTGATCGTCTTGGGATGTATGATCTGCGCGCCGCTGTAGGCCAGCTCGATCGTGTCGAGGTAGTTCAGTTCGGCGATCTGCACGGCGTCGGGGAAAATCTTCGGGTCGGCATTCAGCACGCCGTCCACGTCCTTCCACACGGCCATCGACTCGGCGTCGAGGATATTAGCCACCACGGCCGCCGAATAATCCGAACCTTCGCGTCCCAGCGTGGTGGTCGTGCCGTCGGGCGCACCGCCGATGAAACCCTGCCCGACGAAGATATTTTCGACGCACTCGGCCAGTTCATTCTTCAACAGCGGCGCCGAAGCCTCGATATCGACCCCGGCGTCCTTGTGACGCTGCTCGGTGAGGAAACAGCGGCGCATGTCGATCCAGCGGTTCGACACACCGGCATAGTTGAGATACTCCGAGATGATCGTCGTCGAAACCAGCTCGCCGAAGGCCACGATCGTATCGTACCACAGTTCGGCGTCGGAGGGCTTGTAAACCGTCTCCGAGGCCACGCGCTCCAGTTCGTCGAAGAGCGCATCGACCCGTTCGAGCTGTTTATGGCCGTGCCACAGATCGTCGATGATACCGGCATGATAGTCCCTCAGCGCGGCGACGTGCTCCATGCAGAGCTGTTTATCGCCTTTCTGGAGTCCTTCGAATACCTTTTCGAGCGCATTGGTCGTCTTGCCCATGGCCGAAACGATGATGAAGAGATTCTGCTCGTCGTCGATAATCTTGCGCAGGTTGCGCACCCCGTCGGCATTACGCACCGACGCTCCGCCAAATTTGTAAACCTTCATGTTATCTCTCTTTTTAACCTAACCTACCTTCTCTACTGTCCGGAGGTAACCGGCCGCCGGACTTCCGCGGCGGAATGCCGCGCTTACGAATCTACCCCGCCCCAAGCTCCTCCCGGGAGAGGAACTTGCGCGGCGCGACCGGGATTCCGCCCGGAGCATTTCTATTTTTTCACCTCTTTGTAAGGCACTCCGATATTCTGGAACAGGAACGAATACGTGTCCGCCTCTTCGGCGATACGTTTCGACGTGGGTTTGCCGGCCCCGTGGCCCGCATTCGACTCGATGCGGATCAGAATCGGCGCATCGCCGGCCTGACAGTACTGCATCTGGGCGGCGAACTTGAACGAGTGCGCCGGCACGACGCGGTCGTCGTGGTCGGCCGTCGTCACGAGCGTCGCGGGGTATTTCACGCCCTCGCGGATGTTGTGCAGCGGCGAATATTTATAGATATAATCGAACTGCTCCTCGTTTTCGCTCGATCCGTATTCCACGGCCCAGCCCCAGCCGATCGTGAATTTGTGGTAGCGGAGCATGTCCATCACGCCTACGGCGGGCAGGCAGACGGCATAAAGATCGGGGCGCTGCACTTCGCAGGCACCGACCAGCAGACCGCCGTTCGAACCGCCCGCAATGGCGAGTTTGTCCGACGAAGTGTATTTTTCGGCGATCAGATACTCGGCCGCGGCGATGAAGTCGTCGAAAACGTTCTGCTTGTTTTCGAGCATGCCCGCCTTGTGCCACGCTTCGCCGTACTCCGAGCCGCCGCGCAGATTGGCTACGCAGTAGATGCCGCCCTGCTCGACGAACATCATGGCCGAGGGTCTGAACGTAGGCGTCTGATTGATCTGGAAGCCGCCGTAGGCATAGAGGTAGCAGGGATTCTTACCGTCGAGTTTCATATCCTTGCGGCGGGTGATGAACATCGGAACCTTCGTGCCGTCCTTCGAGGCGTAGAACACCTGCTCGGTGGTAAACAGCGAGGGATCGAAATTCACCGCGGGGGCTTTATAGAGCGTCGATGCGCCGCCGGCGATGTCGTATTTGTAGATCGTGGCGGGCGCGATGTAATTGGTCAGCGAATAGTAAAGTTCCGTATCGTCCTTCTCGCCGTCGAAACCGCTCACCGTGCCGATGGCCGGGAGTTCGATCTCACGTACAAGCTTTCCGTCGAAGCCGTACTGGCAGACCTTGCTCTGTGCATGTTCGAGGTAGGTGGCGAAAAGATACCCTCCGGCCGAGCCGACGCCCTCCAGCAGTTTCCCGCCGCTTTCGGGAATCACGGTCGAAACCTTCGACGGGTCGTTCAGGTCCACCTTCATCAGCGCGTAATTCGACGCATCGCGGTTGGTCACGTAATAAAGATACCCGTCCCGGCACTCGACGGGTGCGTAGTCGGCGTCGAAGCCCGGCAGCAAGGTGCGGAACTTCGGCTCGGAGACCTTTTTATAGAGCACCTCCGTACCCGACGTACCCTCCGAAGCCACGATGAAGAGCCACTGTCCGTCCTTGCTGGGCCACGGGCTGAAATAACGCAGCGGATGCTCGGCGTCGGCATAGATCAGCCTGTCGGCCGACTGGGGCGTGCCGAGGCGGTGGTAGTAGACCTTCTGAAACTGGTTCTGCGACGAGAAAACGCCCTTCTGCGGAGCGTCGTACGCACTGTAATAGAAGCCTTTGGAATCGGGCGCCCACTCGGCTCCCGAGAATTTCACCCAGTTGATCCTGTCCGAAGTCAGCGTACGGTCGGCCGTGTTCATCACACGGATTTCGACCCAGTCCGAACCCGATGCGGCGACCGAGCAGGCGCAGTATTTGCCGTCCTTGGAGAAGGTCACGGCCGAAAGGGCCACCGTACCGTCTTCCGAGAGCGTATTGGGGTCGATGAAGACTTCGCCCTCCACGCCCGGCTGCGCGGTGCGGTAAAGCACCGACTGGTTCCGCAGGCCGTCGTTGTAGAAGTAATACCATGCGTCGCCGTGTTTGGCCGGAATACCCTCCTTGGGATAGTTCCACAACTCGGTCAGCCGGTCGCGGATAGCGCCGCGGAACGGAATCTGCGACAGGTAATCCTGCGTCACGACGTTCTGGGCCTTCACCCATGCCGCCGTCGCCTCGGAATTGTCGTCTTCGAGCCAGCGGTAGGGGTCGGGAACCTCCGTACCGAAATAATTATCGGACACGCCGGTACGCTCCGTCCGGGGATAAGGCATGTGTTTTATCTGTTTCATGTCGTTGCAGCCTGCCAGTATCGCCGCAGCGCCCGCAAGGGCCGCGGCCATGCGCGTTAATTTCATCATAATTATACAATTTGGGCATATATTGGGGCAAAGTTAGGAAAAAATAAGATAGTTCGGCCTGCGGATTGAAGTTTTTACGTAACTTTGGCTTGCAAAAACAATCGGAAAATTATGTACAGCGAACTGAAAAAGATAATCGGGCAGGCTTGGGAAAACCGCGAGCTGCTCAAGGAGGAGTCCGTGCGGCAGGCCGTGCGGCAAACCGTCGAACTGGTGGACAAGGGGGAACTGCGCACGGCGCAGCCCGTGGATCCGGAGAAAAGCCAGTGGCAGGTGAACGAATGGGTCAAAAAGGCCATCATCCTCTATTTCCCGATCCAGCCCATGCGCAAAATGGAAGCGGGCGAGCTGGAGTGGTACGACAAAATGGAGCTCAAGCACGGTTACGAACAGCTGGGCGTCCGCGCCGTGCCGCACGCCGTGGCGCGTTACGGCGCATACATCGCTCCGGGAGCGATCCTCATGCCGTCGTACGTCAATATCGGCGCCTACGTGGACACGGGCACGATGGTCGACACGTGGGCCACGGTCGGCTCCTGCGCGCAGATCGGCAAGCACGTCCACCTCTCGGGCGGCGTGGGCATCGGCGGCGTACTGGAACCCGTGCAGGCCGCACCCGTAATCATCGAGGACAACTGCTTCATCGGCTCGCGGTCGATCGTAGTCGAAGGGGCGCACGTCTGCCGCGAAGCGGTGTTAGGCTCGAACACCGTCATCACGGGTTCTACCCACATCATCGACGTCACGGGCGCGGAACCCGTCACCTACAAAGGCTACGTTCCGCCGCGCTCGGTGGTCGTTCCCGGCAGCTACCGCAAGCAGTTCCCCGCAGGCGAATACAGCATCACCTGCGCCCTGATCATCGGCCAGCGCAAGGAATCCACCGACAAGAAGACCTCGCTGAACGACGCCCTGCGCGACTTCGGCGTGTCCGTCTGATTGCGACGCCTTCCCGAAAATCCCACCACGACAAAATGAATAATCCATGATCTACCGTATCGCCGAAACTACCTCGACCAACGACGAAGCCCGCGACGCGAAATACCGGCACGGCGACATCGTATGGGCCGAACGGCAGACCGCCGGACGCGGTCAGCGGGGACATACATGGACCAGCCCCGAAGGCGAAAACCTCACCTTCTCGCTGGTGCTCGAACCCGGATTCCTTCCCGTCGGGGAGCAGTTCCTGCTCTCCGAGGCCGTCACGCTGGCCCTCACGGACACCTTCGCCGCCTACGGCATCGACACCCGCATCAAGTGGACCAACGACATCTACTTCGGAGATAAAAAACTGGTCGGCATCCTGATCGAACACAACTATGCGGGAGCCTCCCTCTCCCGCACGATCGCCGGCATCGGCATCAACGTCAACCAGACGGCGTTCGATCCCGCACTGCCCAATCCCGTCTCCCTTGCGCTGGCCGGAGGCCGCAAATTCAACCGCAGCCGGCTGCTCGAAACCTTTCTGGTCCGCTGTCTGCGGCGCTACGCCCAGCTCGAACGGGGCGAGAAGGAGGCCCTCCAGCACGCCTACCGCAAACGGATGTACCGGCTGGGCGAACAGCACCCCTACCGTCTTCCCGACGGCACGGTATTCCAAGCCGCGATCGAAGGCGTGCGTCCCTCCGGGGAACTGATCCTGCGTCTGGCAGACGGCACGACACGCGACTTCCTTTTCCGGGAGGTGGAATTCGTGATCGAAGGGAGGTAAATCGTAATCCGGAATTTCCGGCGGCAAGGTATTAAAAAAACAACGCAAATTCTTGCTGTTACGGAAATAACAGTTATATTTGCATCATAAAACGAGCTTTTAAATTTTAAACAATAACCAGATTATGAACGTACCCGCAAATCTGAAATACTCGAACGACCACGAGTGGTGCCGCATCGAGGGCGACACGGCCGTTATCGGCATCACCGACTTCGCACAGAGCCAGCTCGGCGACATCGTTTTCGTAGACGTGCCGACCGTCGGCGAGACACTCGCCGCAGGCGAGGTTTTCGGTTCGATCGAAGCCGTGAAAACCGTGAGCGACGCATTCCTGCCCGTCGGCGGCGAAATCGTCGAATTCAACGAGGCCGTCGATGCCGACCCCGCAATCGTCAATAAGGACGCTTACGGCGAAGGCTGGATCGTCAAGGTCAAAATGTCCGATCCCGCGGAATACGACGCGCTGCTGAGCGCTGCGGATTACGGAAAACTGATCGGCTGATCCCCGACCCGCACAAACCCCTCTTTCGAGAGGGGTTTGATCCATGAACAGGGCCGGCCGGACACAACGGCGGCCGACGGAAAGTAACGTACAATATACTTAAATATCAACAGTTATGTCAAAAGTTACAGTAGTAGGTGCAGGTGCCGTAGGCGCTACCTGTGCAAACGTAATTGCTTGCCGCGAGGTCGCAAGCGAAGTAGTCCTGATCGACATCAAGGAGGGTCTCTCGGAGGGCAAGATGCTGGACATGTACCAGTGCTCGACGCTGATGGACTTCGACACCAAACTCGTAGGCGTCACCAACGATTATAAGCAGACCGCCAATTCGGACGTCGTCGTCATCACTTCGGGCATTCCCCGCAAACCGGGCATGACGCGCGAAGAGCTGATCGGCACCAACGCCAACATCATGAAGGGCGTAATCGAGAACGTGGTCAAATACTCGCCGCGCGCCATCATCATCGTCGTCGCCAACCCGATGGATACGCTGACCTATCTGGCGCTCAAGGCTTCGGGACTTCCGAAAAACCGCATTATCGGCATGGGCGGCGCACTCGACTCGTCGCGCTTCAAATGCTATCTGGCCAAAGCCACCGGCGCCAACATCAACAACGTGGACGGCATGGTTATCGGCGGCCACGGCGACACGACGATGATTCCGCTCGTCTCGAAGGCTACCGTAAACGGCGTTCCCGTTTCGCAGTTCGCATCGAAGAAGAAACTCGAAGAGGCCGTAGCCAACACGATGGTAGGAGGTGCAACGCTGACCAAGCTCATCGGCACGTCGGCATGGTACGCTCCGGGAGCCGCTTCGGCCATGATGGTTGAGGCTATCCTCAACGACCAGAAGAAGATGATCCCCTGCTCGTGCCTGCTCGAAGGCGAATACGGCCAGTCGGACATCTGCATCGGCGTCCCCGCGATCATCGGCCGCAAGGGCATCGAGAAGATCGTGAAGATCGACCTTTCGAAAGAAGAGGCCGAGAAGTTCGCTGCTTCGGCCGATGCAGTCCGCAAGACCAACAACGTGCTCCACGAGATCAAGGCGATCTAAACTGCGAATACACAACAGATTTCAAACCCGTCCGGAACAATTCCGGACGGGTTTGAAATCTGTTGTGTATTCGCAGTTTAGATC
>JAJPZH010000185.1 GCA_021204515.1 Alistipes sp.
TGCGCTCGATCTGGCGCCGGAAGCGGGTCCCGAGTCTCCGGCGCTCCTGCTCCCCCCCGATGATCCTGGGAATGTCGGCCATGACGAACGATTTATGGTCACGGACCTCCACGATACCCAGATTGGGTTCGAGCGTGGTAAAGGCATAGTTGGCGATCTTGGGTTTGGCGGCGGAAACAGCCGCGAGCAGCGTACTCTTACCCGCATTGGGGAAGCCCACCAGTCCCACGTCGGCCAGCACTTTCAGTTCGAGGATGAAAGCCCCCTCGTCACCCTCTTCGCCCGGCTGGGCGTAGCGCGGCGTCTGGTTGGTGGCGCTTTTGAAATGCCAGTTGCCGAGGCCTCCTCTGCCGCCCTGCAGCAGCACCAGCCGCTGGCCGTCGGCAGTAACCTCCCCCACCGTCTCGACGGTTTCCGTACCGTCCTCCAGCACGACGATCCGTTTCGCAACCGTACCCAGCGGCACGGGAATCACGATGTCCTTGGCGTCCTTGCCCGACGAACGGGCGCCCGAACCGCACTGACCGTCTTCGGCGAACTGGTGACGCTGGTATTTGAGGTGAATCAGGGTCCAGTACTGACTGTCGCCCTGCAGGACGATACTGCCGCCCTTGCCGCCGTCGCCGCCGTCGGGACCGCCGAAAGCCACGAATTTCTCGCGGCGGAAATGCGCCGAGCCGGCCCCGCCGTGACCCGAACGGGCGAATATCTTTACATAATCTACAAAATTCGATCCTGCCATAATGTACTGTATTGGGTTGCAAAGACAGTGCAAATCGAGCGCAGAGCCAAATTCATTCGTGCTATGCCGAGACGCAGCATGTCTAAGCCGGAGTTTCTTTTGCGGCAAAGATAGTGCAAGCCGGGCGCAAAACCAAATCGGAGCACCCTGCAAGCTTTATAAATGATTCAGATAACCGTATTTAATGAGGTCTTCTTCGCCCTGCGTGAGGTAGGTCCGACCGTTGGCCATAACATAGAGACGGTCGGCGATGTCGGTGACGTGGCGGTGCATATGGTCGGTCAGAAGGATGCCTTTCGATTCCCGTTCCTGCAGGATCAGTTCCTTGAGCGTCGAAACATGCAGAGGCGCGACCTGCGAAAAAGGCTCGTCGAGCAGTACGAACCGCGTACGGCTGCGCAGGATCAGGAAACACTCCAGAATCCGCCGTTCGCCGCCCGACATCGCGTAAATCTTGGTTCCGAACAGTTTTTCGAAGAGCGGAAACCATTTCAGCAGGTCGCCGCGCGTCATGTCGTAATCACGCAGCACCCGGTCCAGCGTCAGCCAGCCGGGAATGAATCCCTGCTGCGGCAGGTAGCGCACTTCGTCGGCCCGGAAACGGTCGCGCCACACGCCGTCGATGCGCATCGACCGGAAACCGGCCCGCAGGGAGCCGCAGAGAATCTTCATCAGACAGCTCTTGCCGCAGCCGTTGCGGCCCAGAATCGCCGAGACGCCGCCCGTCTCGACCGCCAGATATACGCCCGAAAGGATACGCCGGTCGCCGAACGACAATTCGACCGAGTCGATTTCGAGGATATGTTTTTCAGAGGGATTCATACAGGAACAGCGCCGTCAGTTTCAACAATACATAGCACAAAACAAAATCCGTAGCGCAGCTTACGCCCAGCAGTTCGCGCCGCCGGACGCCCAGATTGCGGTAATAGAAGAATTCGTCGCCGTAACGCTGTACGATCCAGACATAGAGATACAACGGATAAACCGCCGCCTTGCCGAGCATGCACATCGGAATAATCCCCGGACCGTTTACCTTGACCAGCCATGCCAGCGCCACGCTCACCGCCGCACAGAAGAAAAACATGGCCGAGTAGTAAAAACGGAGTATGAGCAGGAGTTTGCGAATCATCGTTCAAATATACGCATAAAAAACGGAGAAGCAGAGCTTCTCCGTATCCTTGACCAAATAAAATCGTACACGGCCGTACGAATCAACGACGCTGCGCCACCCCCGCCGGATCGCAGGAACCGTAAACCGCGCGCGCCGGGCGGACCGGCGCCTTGCCGACGGCATACGAGACGGACGGATGCGGTGCGGAAACTACAGCGTCAGTGGCTCGTATTCGAGTCCCCAAGCTGCAGCGACAGGCTCGTAGACCACCTTGCCCTGCACGATGTTAAGTCCCAGTTCGAGTTCACGGTTTTCCCGGCAGGCCCGCCGCCACCCCTTGTCGGCCAACTGAATAGCGTAGGGAAGCGTCGCATTGGTGAGCGCCAGCGTCGAGGTATAGGGCACCGCACCCGGAATATTGGCCACGCAGTAGTGCAGGATGTCGTCCACATAGTAAACGGGGTCTTCGTGTGTCGTAGGCCGCGACGTCTCGAAGCAGCCGCCTTGGTCGATGGCCACGTCGACCATCACCGTGCCGGGCTCCATCTCCTTCAGCATGTCGCGCGTAACGAGCTTCGGAGCCTTGGCGCCCGGAATCAACACCGAGCCGACAACCAGATCGGCGTGCTTGAGCTCCTCGCGGATGTTGTATTCCGAAGACATCAGGGTTTTGACGTTCTTGGGCATCACGTCGGCGAGGTACGTGAGACGCTGCAGCGAAATATCGCAGATCGTAACGTCAGCCCCCGTTCCGGCAGCCGTACGCGCTGCGGCCGTGCCGACCACACCTGCGCCGATGACGAAGACCTTGGCGGGCTTCACACCCGGAACGCCGCCCAGCAGAATACCCTTGCCTCCGCGGGGTTTTTCGAGAAAATAGCGGCCTTCCTGCGTAGCCATGCGGCCGGCGACCTCGGACATCGGGATCAGCAGCGGCAGGGAACGGTCGGCACGTTCGACAGTCTCGTAGGCGCAGCACACCGCCCCGCTGTCGATCATGGCGCGGGTGAGGGGTTCGCTGCTGGCGAAGTGAAAGAAGGTGAAGACCAGCTGGTCCCTGCGGATCAGCTTGTACTCGGGGGCGATCGGCTCCTTGACCTTGATAATCATCTCGGCGCGGGCATAGACATCTTCGATCGTGGGAAGCATCTCCGCCCCTACCGCCGTATAGGCATCATCGGCAAAACCGCTGTTCACACCGGCCGAAGCCTGCACATAAACCTTATGCCCCCGTTTGGTCAGCTCCTGAGCGCCCGAAGGGGTAAGAGCAACGCGGTTCTCGTTGTTCTTGATCTCTTTTGGAATACCGATAATCATGGATTTTTGAAGTTTTAATGGTTTTTCGACCTTTAAGTTACGAATTCCATGTCGAAATCCAAAAAAATCGGGCATTTTTTTATTTATAGTCTAAAATCGGTAAGAGACTGTAAGATAGAACGAACGAGAGTAGGCATAGGTGAGACGCGTCGCATGGGGCGTATAGCAGAGCGTATCGCCCGAACGGATGCGGCGCACGCGCTGCGATTCGTATGCGCTGTAAACGGTGTCGCTGTCGCCCAGCAGATTGCGCAGGATCATCGACGCCGTCAGCCGCGAACGGTCGAACCAAAAGGTTTTGAAAAGCGCCGCATCGAGAGTAAAGGCGTCGTCGAGCCGCTGCTGCCGGGTGAAGGCGTCGAACATCTCCTGTGTCGTGCCGCCCTGCCGGGCGATCCGCTCGGTGCGCCGCAGAAACGACGGCTCGACATAGCGCGCACCGGCGTACCCCGCCGAAGTTTTGAATCCCCACCCTTTCGGGCCGAAATAACCCAGTTCGGCGCAGGCCGTCAGCTGCGGCACGCCGCCGGGCGTACAACCGTTCAGGTGGCTCACGGCACGGGCGTCCACGACCGAATTGTCGACGTCGGAGATCACGGTTATCCGCGGGTTGCGGATGAATTTGTAACGCCCCGCAGATGCGGCGAATGACAGACTCCAGCGGTAAGAGAGCCGGATGTCGGCGGCGGCTTCGACGCCGCAGGCCATGCGTCCGATCCGCGTCGCGGCCATGTCGCAGAATACGCCCGCCATGTCGTCGTAGTAACGACGGGTCTCGACGCCGTCGAACATCGCCAAGAGATAAGCCGAAAACCGCAGGGTCAGCGTTTCGCCCGTACGGCTGTAATTGATTTCGGCGGCATAGCGGCGTTCGGGACAGGGATCGTCGATGACGCGGTTGTTGTACTGCGGCTGGTAGAAAAGGTCCGCGGCGTCGGGCAGCACGGCTTCGGCGGCGGCCGACGCTTCGAGGTAACTGCGGGGCGAGAAGGCCCAGCCGGCGGTCGCCCTGAGGGTATAGGGCGTAAACCGCACCCGGCGCGAACGGCCGTACGACTGCGCGCCGGGGAAAAGCTCCTTCTCGTAATACCCGCGGCGGCAGACTGCGGCGGCGCCCAGCGAAAGGACGAGATCGGCGCGGAAGCGGTCGGAGCGGTATTCGGCATGCAGCCGCGCATCGGCCCGGCGCGTCGTCAGCGCATAATCGTAGCCGAACCGGTCGCCCCTGCGGATCGTGCGGCCGGGATGCCGCAGATCGTTCTGCAAAAGACTGCTGTAAGTATCGTCGTCCACCAGATACTGGTCGATGTCGGTGATATACTCCGCACCCAGCAGGTCGCGCATCTGCTTGTAATTGCGCGACCGCGCATGGCGGAGAACCAGCCCGTAACGCAGTGTCAGCCGGGCGTCGAGCGCAGTCGTAAACAGGGCGCTGAAGTTCAGGTCGCCGAGCCGCTCGGTGCGGTCTTCGAGGGCATAGACGGCATGGCCCGCCGCCATGCGGTTCTGGGCGATCAGTTCGTCCCAGTCGATCTGCGTGTAGTGCGCGTCGCCGGCCCGCCATGCCTGCTCGGTCTCGCGGTCGCCGGTATAACCGGGCAGGTAACGGTAATTGTCGGGCATCGGCGTACGGGCGTCGTACCACCCCAGCGCACTGTATTTGCGCGTGCCGTGCTCCGCGCTGAAATCGGCGGCAAGCGACGTCGAATGCGAAAGCGGCACCCGGTAGGAGACGACCGCCAGCGGCACGAACTCCCGCCGCACGCGCGAATTGCGGACCTTGCCGTGCTGAAATCCCCATGCGGGGTTATAGAGCCGGTCGCCCGTAAGCCGGAACGCCTCTTCGGTCGAGGAGAGACGCGTACCCCGGACCGAGGGCGAAACGATGAGCGTCAGGCTCAGGTTGTGATCGTCACCGAACCGTTTCGCGGCGCGCAGACTCGCAGTCAGCGCATTGGTGAAGACGCCTTCGACGTGCATGTCGCGCCCCGTACGGGCGTCGAGGGCCGCCGTACCGCTCCAGCCGCGGCCGAGCGGTTCGGTGACGGACAGCCGCGCCCCTGCCAGATAGCTGCGGTCCGTAAAACTGACGGCGGCATAGCGCGACGCCTGCGGGTAATCGTCGGCAAACCGGAACAAGCGCAGGCCGCCGATACCGCCCGTCGTGCCGTCTGCTGCGGCAAGACCGCCATAGCGGACTTCATCGGCCCCCAGCAGGCGCATCGCCCCGAAATAGCGCGACGAAAGCCGCACGCCCCCGACCGAAGCGGATCCGTCGCGGTAATCCAGCCCGCGGCGTTTCACGGAGACGTAAGGCAGGTTGAAGGCGGTATGTTCGGCATAGAGGTCGGGAGTCGTCTGCACGGCACGGTAAAACAGCGTCGAGTCGGTCAGCAGAAGCGGCGTACGCTCCTCCGACCGGACAGCATAGGGATAATATTCGTCATCGGGATGCTGGGCCGCGGCACCGCAGACGGTGAGCAGGCCGAACAGCAGGCAACCGTATTTCAAGATCATGCACAGCGACTTTTCAGAATACAAATATAACCAATTTTACCACTTCGCCAATAAAAAACAGATGTGTTTACGGCGGCAATTCAACAATTCAAACACAAATTCAATTTATTATTATTTTATTTGAATTTATTTTACTACATTGTCTATAATTCCAACACACAACCTGTACATTATTCACCACCCACTAAAACTTATTTCCTATGAAAAAACTTTCAGGATTCCGAAAAAGCTTCTTTGCAGCCTTTATGGTTGCAGGTAGCGGATTGCTTTCGAGCAATTGCAGTAATGACGATCTGACCGTCGATCGGACAGTTCCCGCAACAAGAGCGGGAACATTCCATTGGAAGTGTACAAATCCTAAATGTAGATTCTCTTTAAATGGTGGCTGGCAAAACTATTGCAGCCAATGTAAAGAAGAATACAGCGAAAGCCATGGAATCTTGATTCTCACATTTGCCGATTACATTAAGAACACCGTAGGATTCGACACGGGCGGAGGAGGCGCGGGGGCCGATTTTAACCGGATAGAATTACCCGACGGAAGATTTCCCAAGACAGCTCCGGAGCCGTGGTACGAGACCCCCTGCGCCATGAAGTATTACAACGAACTTAGAAATTCCTCGCAATACAGACTGACACCGGGCTATGCGGAAGCAGTAGAATATGCATGGTATCGGACCGTACGGATTCTCTATCCGAAATATCACAACCCCAACACCGTAGAAAGAGAATACACCAGATTTCGGCTCGGTGAAGGGCGCAATTTGACGGGGTTCAAAGGTTCGGGGATACTCGATGCCAGCGAAGCCGCCGTGAAAGCGTTTGCGACATGCAGATAATACCACATGAGCTGCTCAATCAATTATGTTGGGCAGTTTATACCGATTAAACCATTCCAACTATGAAAACCATATTAAAACCGCTGTCTATAATTATACTGATTATGGCACTGGCAGGCTGTGCGGCGCAAAAGGGCGGGAATAACACCGGTAAAAGCACAGCGGAAGAGGTGCTTTATACGCAGGCTTTGAAGGCACTGGAAAAACGGAATTTTATCATTAAAATCGACGAGTTCCATTTTCCGTCGGACAAGGCCCCGGTCAATTCCACGAACAGCTATGTATCCATGCAAGGCAGTCACGCCGTTATCCGGATGTCACAGGATTTTCCATCCCAGATTCCCTCGAACCGGAATACGGAAAGCGATAATGCCGAAATAACGAAAGGTACAACCAAAAAGAACGGTGACATGCAATTCAGCATGAAGATCAAGGGCGGGCTTCCGAGACAGAACTGGGAATTTCTGATCGTGTTATATAAAAATACGAACGAATGTTTCGTACAGACCAATGGAGGATATGACGGCACTAACGTCATAAACTTCAAAGAGCATATATACCCCTTGGAAAAATAGAGTCCGGCTATAAAAACAATGCGTTCAACTAAAACTATCCCCAATGAAAAAACCTTCAAGAATACTCGTTCTAATAATGCTCATTATGGCACTGGCAGGCTGCGCGGTGCAAAAGAGCGGGAATAACACCGGTAAAAGTACAGCAGAAGAGGTGCTTTATACGCAGGCATTGAAAGCACTGGAAGAGCGGAATTTTATCATTAAAATCGACGAGTTCCATTTTCCGTCGGACAAGGTCCCGGTCAATTCCACGAACAGCTATGTATCCATGCAAGGCAGTCATGCCGTTATCCGGATATCGCAGGATTTTCCATCTGCTTTTTCCTCGAACCGCGATACGGAGAGCGAGGCCGCGCAAATAACAGAAGGTGAACGCAAAAAAAACGGCGATATGCTATTTCATATGAAGATCAAAGGCGCTGAGAAATGGCAGGACAAAGAGTTAATAATCATGATATACAAAAATACAAATCAATGCTTTGTTCGTCTCCACGGCGGTTATGCGGGCGTCAATGTCATAAACTTCAAAGGGCATATATACCCCTTGGAAAAATAGAGTCCGGCTATAAAAACAATGCATTCAACTAAAACTATCCCCAATGAAAACCCCTCCAAGAATACTCGTTCTAATTATACTCGTTATGAGCGTGGCAGGCTGCGCGGCACAAAAGGGCGGGAATAACACCGGTAAAAGCACAGCGGAAGAGATGCTTTATACGCAGGCTTTGAAAGCACTGGAAGAGCGGAATTTTATCATTAAAATCGACGAGTTCCATTTTCCGTCGGACAAGGTCCCGGTCAATTCCACGAACAGCTATGTATCTATGCAAGGCAGTCACGCCGTTATCCGGATGTCACAGGATTGCCCATCTCGTTTTCTCTCGTACCAAAATACGGAGAGCGATAATGCCGAAATAACGAAAGGTTCAGTCAAAAAGAACGGCGACATACAATTTCATATGCTAATTAAAGGTGCTGAGAAATGGCAGGACAGAGAACTAATAATTATATTATATAAAAATACGAATCAATGCTTTGTTAATATCAATAGAGGACATTCCGGACAAAATATTGTTAATTTCAAAGGATACGTATACCCGCTGGCGACCGAATGACACAAAACCGGGAGACCTTTTCAAAGGGTCTCCCGGTTCGAATAACATAATCGTCGGAATCAGACGGTTTTAAGCACTTCGAGCAGCAGCTCCCAGAATTTAGGGACCGTGGCGATTTCGAGCCGTTCGTCGGGCGAGTGTACGCCGCGCAGGGTCGGGCCGAAGGAGACCATTTCCAGTTCGGGGTATTTTTCGAGGAACAGACCGCACTCCAGCCCGGCATGAATCGCACGTACTTTGGGATCGGCGTCGAACAGGCGTTTGTAGGCATCGACCGTCTTTGCGAGCAGGGCCGACTGCGGGTTGGGCGTCCAGCCCGGATAACCGTCGGAGTGAGAGACATCGGCCCCGGCCAGCGCAAACACCGATTCGACCATCTGCATTACATAAGTCTTGGCGCTCTCGACGGACGACCGCTGGGACGAGGTGACGACGATGCGGTCGTCCCCCACGAATTTGACCGAAGCGAGGTTGGTGGAGGTCTCGACCAGCCCCGGCACGGCGAACGACATGGCGATCACGCCGTTGGGCACGCCCACCAGCGAATAGACCAGTCCGAACTGCGTCCGGGCGTCGAGCACCCGATCGACCTGCGGCATTTCGTTAAGCGTGATTTTGAAGTTGGGTTCGCGCAGACGGAACTCGGCTTCGAGATCGGCGGCGAAAAGTTTATAGTGCTTGACGAATTCATCCTTGAACCGGGTCGGAACGCCGAAAATCGCATAGGCCTCGCGGGGAATCGCATTGCGCAGGTTACCGCCGTCGAACCAGCTCAGCTTCAGCTCGTAGCTCTGCATGCCGTCCCACAACAGACGTGCGACGGTCTTGTTGGAATTGACGCGGCCCTTGTCGATGTCGTCGCCCGAATGTCCGCCCTGCAGGTCCGAGACATCGACCCGGAAGAAGGCGTAGTTTTTCGGAGCCTCCTCCATCGTATAACGGAACGTGGCGACCGTGTCGATGCCGCCGGCGCAGCCGATGAAGATCTCGCCCTCGTCCGCCGAATCGAGGTTGACGAGGTATTTGCCCGTAAGCATATCTTCGCCCAGCTCGAAGGCCCCGGTCAGGCCCGTCTCCTCATCGACCGTGAAGAGCGCTTCGAGGGGGCCGTGTTCCACGGAGGGGTCGATCAGGACGGCCAGTGCGGCGGCCATGCCGATACCGCAGTCGGCGCCGAGCGTCGTGCCTTCGGCCCTGACCCACCCGCCGTCGATGCGCGTGCGGATCGGGTCCTTGTCGAAATCGAACTCCACGTCGGAGTTCTTCTCGCAGACCATGTCCATATGCGACTGGAGGATAACCGTCGGACGGTTCTCGAAGCCCGGCGTAGCGGGCTTGCGCATCACCACGTTGCCGATGGCGTCCTTCTTGTATTCGATATTGTGCTTCCGGGCGAAATCGACCAGAAATTCGATGATCCTGCCCTCCTTCTTCGAGGGGCGCGGAACCCGTGTGATGGCGTCGAACTGCTCCCAGACGATGCGGGGTTCCAGATTGGTAATTGCTGACATATGCTATGATAAATTAAAGTCCGTTCTTCATCCCCCGCCGGAGTTCCGGAACCTTCTGCGAATCCGGCTCCGCAGAGCGAGGGTATTTTTCACAAAGATATTAAAAACAGCGTAATTCACGGTATCTTCCGCCCTGTTTTTTGCTGCGGGAGCGCAGCCGGCAAATAAATTTGCTTTTGCATGCGGGTTCGATTATCTTTACGCAAAAAAACAGAGACCATATGACCGACTTCAGGATAGGACACGGATACGACGTGCATGCGCTGGCAGACGGACTGCGGCTGGTGCTGGGCGGAATCGAGATTCCCCACACGAAAGGATGCGTCGCGCATTCGGACGGCGACGTGGCGATACACGCCGTATGCGATGCGCTGCTGGGTGCCGCGGCGCTGGGCGACATCGGGCTGCACTTCCCCGACACGTCGGACGACTTCGCGGGAATAGATTCGAAAATTCTGCTCCGCAGGGTTGCTGCGCTGCTGCGCGAACGGGGATACGAAATCGGGAATATCGATTGTACGATCCGGATGCAGCGACCCAAGCTCCGGCCCCATATCGACGCGATGCGCGCCGCAATGGCCGGTGCAATGGGCGTAGGCGATGACCGGGTGTCGGTCAAAGCTACGACCACAGAGCATCTCGGTTTCGAAGGGCGCGAGGAGGGGATTTCCGTCTCGGCCGTGGCATTGATATACAAAAGCTGAGCCAAAACGACTTGGCGAATAAAAAAACGGAGCGGCTTTTCGGGGCCGCTCCGTTCGTTTCGAGATTATCTGCGGTGTCAGTCTATCCGCCGGAACTTCGGATCGCCGATCCGTTTGTTCCACAGCCAGCCGACGTAACGCATCGTAACGTCGGGTGTCAGCAGCGTCAGCACCGTCTCGCCGGTAGCCGTCGAAACGGCGAAATCGGCATGATAGACCGTATTGCCGTCGGCGACATCGAACGAAATGCACCACCCCCGCTGCAGGCGCGCGGCCTGATAGCTACGGATCGACATCGAGTCGAAATTGAGCATTTCGACGTATTGCGTAACGCCCCGCTCGGTAGGCAGGTGGATTTCGACGTGATCGACGAACATGCCGAAAAAGAAATAGTCGGCATAGATGCTGCGGATCAGGCCGCCGGGAATCTCCTGCATGCTGTTCGGAAAGAACATGTAGTCGCGCGACTGCACGAGCGAGTCGATCTTCTGCGCATAAAGTCTGGCCCGGTAGGCCCGGCGTTCGGGGCGGGTCATGCCGCGGGCTGGGTCTTCATAAACCGTCGTATGCTCGACGAGCTGCACGGGCTGCTGCTGGACGGGAACCACGGTCGTTTGCGGCACGCTGTCCACGGCCGAAGTACCCAGCGAGAACTGCGGGGAGGACTGCGACTGCGAGGAGGATGAAGCTTGCGGAGACCGGACGGCCGCTTGCGGAGATTGGGCGGCGGCCTGCATCAGCCAGAGAAGAGCCGCCGCGCAGAGGACCGCCCGGCATGTTTTCAACCGCCGCAGGACAAAAGCCCCCGCCGAAGCGGGGGTTTCTGACAGCGGACTGCATTTCGGCGGTTCCGGCACTGCGTCCGGTATGCAGCCTTCCGCAGGATGCCGCCGGAAACGCTCCGGACTTGCAGACACGGTGGCGCGGCGCACTGCCCCGCCCTCCGGCGACGGGGTACGAAACCCCCTCCGGCTTTGCAACCCGAATTTCATACTAATAGAGCTGTGAGATACTTCCGGAGTACTCCACAGGGTTGTACCACGGATTGGTGATCGTCAGGTTGGCGCCGCCCGTACGGGTGAAGATCTCGAAAGTGAAGGTGTAGGTCGAAGCCGAGAAGAGCGAAGTCGAGAAGGTCACCATCCAGCCCTCGTGGGTCTGCTCGGTCGTATATCCCTGCACGTTGGGAACCGTATAGTTGAGTATCATGACGTAGTAAGGCGGCACGTAACCCTTGATGTAAGGCAGGCAGATATCCACCGTACCGTCCCATACACCGACATTGAAGGCAGGATTCATGATCTGACGCATGGGGCCGGCCGGCTGGCGCTGCATGGTTTGGGGGTTGAACTGGAAATTGCGCGAAAGGATGACCGAATCCATCGTTTTCTCAAAACTGGCGATACGGTCCGCACGTCTTTTCTCACGCACCTCGCGGCGTTCTTCTTTGGGCGACAGATTCTTTTTCTGTCCGATCACGGTGGCGCCGACTACGCACAGCAGCAGGCTCACGACGATAATAACTGTTTTTTTCATAGCACATAAAAGATTTGTACGGCTATGAAGTGCAAAATCGGTGCCTAACTGCTTAGCGTAGTGACTAAAGTCCCAGTTTTTTCAGAAATTCGCCCGTGTAGCTGCGTTTGCAGCGGGCTATGTCGTGCGGCGTACCGGCGGCGACGATCTCGCCGCCCGCAGCTCCGCCTTCGGGTCCGATGTCGATGATATGGTCGGCGACCTTGATGACGTCGAGGTTGTGCTCGATGACGATCACGGTATTGCCGCGCTCCACGAGTTTGTTCAGTACTTCCAGCAGCAGGCGGATATCTTCGAAATGGAGTCCCGTCGTGGGTTCGTCGAGGATATAGAGCGTGCGGCCCGTATCGCGCTTCGAAAGTTCGCTCGACAGCTTGATGCGCTGGCTCTCGCCGCCGGACAATGTGGTGCAGGGCTGACCGAGGGTCAGGTAGCCCAGTCCCACCTCCTGAATGGCGCGGAGCTTCTGGTAGATGCTGGGAATGTTTTCGAAAAACTCCACGGCCATATTGACCGTCATGTTCAGCACGTCGTCGATATTCTTGCCTTTGTATTTCACTTCGAGCGTCTCGCGGTTGTAACGGTGTCCGCCGCACGCCTTGCAGCGTACGTAAACGTCGGGCAGGAAGTTCATCTCGATTGTCTGCACGCCCGCCCCGCGGCACTCCTCGCAGCGGCCGCCCTTGACGTTGAACGAGAAGCGGCCCGCCTTGAAGCCCCGGATCTGGGCATCGGGCGTCATTTCGAAGAGCTTGCGAATGTCGGAAAAGACATTGGAATAGGTCGCCGGGTTGCTGCGCGGCGTACGGCCTATGGGCGACTGATCGACGACGACCAGTTTATCAATATGTTCGATACCCTCGACGCTGTCGTACTCCAGCGGCTGGGCGAAAGAGCGGTAAAGCGCCTTGGAGAGAATCGGACGCAGGGTCTCATTGACGAGCGTCGATTTACCCGAGCCGCTGACACCCGTGATGCAGATGAACTTGCCCAGCGGGAATTCGGCGGTCACGTTTTTGAGGTTGTTGCCTCTGGCTCCGCGGATCACGATGCTTTCGCCCGTCCCCTTGCGGAGGGTTTCGGGAATTTCGATGCGGCGGCGGCCCGTCAGGTAATCGACCGTGATGGAGTCGGACTTGAGAATGTCGCCGAACGTTCCGGCCGCAATGATATTGCCGCCCTTGCGGCCCGCGCGGGGTCCTACATCGACGATGAAATCGGCGGCGCGCATCATGTCCTCGTCGTGCTCGACGACGATCACCGAATTGCCCGCGTCGCGCAGCTCTTCGAGACTGCGGATCAGCTTCCGGTTGTCGCGCTGATGCAGGCCGATCGACGGCTCGTCGAGGATATAGAGCACATTGACCAGTTTGGAGCCGATCTGCGTCGCCAGCCGGATACGCTGGCTCTCGCCACCCGACAGCGAACGCGACGAACGCGAGAGCGACAGGTAGCCCAGCCCCACGTCCATCAGGAAGCGCAGGCGTTCGCGGATCTCCTTGACGACCTCCTGCGCGATCTTCCACTCCTTGTCGGTCATATAATCTTCGATGTGGGCGGCCCATTCCGAGAATTCGGAAATCGACATGGCCGAAACGTCGGCGATGCTCAGGCTGCCGATGCGGAACTGCAGGGCCTCCTTTTTCAGCCGTGTGCCGCCGCAGACCGAACATTTGCGGTAGACGAGGAACTGCTCGCGCCACTTCTGTCCGTGTTTGGAATCGTCGTCCTCGGTACGGCCGATATATTCGGCGACGCCCTCCCACGAAACGAGATGGTTGCCGCCCGACGAACTGAACTCCGAAAGGTTGATCGTCAGCGGTTCGGAGTCACCGTAGAGAACTGCGTTCAGACCTGCTTCGGGCAGCGTGCCGACAGGATCGTCGAGCGTAAAGTCGTAGCGGCGACCCAGCATTTCGAGAATGGCGAAAAGCATGTTGTTGCGAAACTTGCCCAGCGGCTCGACGGCCCCTTCGCGCAGCGACAGTTTCATGTCGGGAATGATCTTCCCGATGTCGAACACCGCCTCCTCACCCAGACCGTTGCAATGGGGACAGGCCCCCTGCGGCGAGTTGAACGAAAAGGTATGCGGCGCAGGGTCCTCGAAAGCCACGCCCGTCGAGGGGCACATCAGATGGCGCGAATAGAAACGCTGCTGTTCGGCGCCGTAATCGTAAACCGCCATCGTGCCCTTGCCCTGCCGCATCGACTCCTTGAGCGAAGTCATCACGCGGTCGCGGGCGTCCTCGGCCACGACAAGCCGGTCCACGACCAGATCGATCGTATGGATTTTATAACGGTCGAGACGCATACCGGCCGAAATCTCGCAGATCTCGCCGTCGATGCGCGCATAGATATATCCTTTCTTGGCCAGCGACTCGAACAGTTCGCGGTAATGACCCTTGCGGCCCTTCACGATGGGAGCCATCAGGGCGATCTTACGTCCCGCAAAACCCGTCATGATCAGTTCGGCGATCTGCTCGTCGGTATAATGTACCATCTCCTCGCCCGTGACGGGCGAATAGGCGCGCGACGCACGCGCATAGAGCAGACGCAGGAAGTCGTTGATCTCGGTCACGGTCCCGACAGTCGAACGGGGATTCTTGTTGGTCGTCTTCTGTTCGATGGCCACCACGGGGCTGAGTCCCGTGATCTTGTCCACGTCGGGACGCTCCATCGTCCCCACGAACTGACGCGCATAGGTCGAGAGCGTCTCCATGTAGCGGCGCTGCCCCTCGGCGTAGATCGTGTCGAACGCCAGCGACGATTTGCCCGAACCCGAAAGGCCCGTTATGACAACCAGTTTGCGGCGCGGAATCTCCAGATCGACATTCTTGAGGTTGTGGACCCGTGCACCCAGTATTTTGATCGTATCTTCTTTCATCATCGTAATTAAACGCACCGGAAGCTCCGTTTATTGAGCGGAGCGGATTTTCCGGCGGGAATATCGTACAAAGATACGACATATACGGTGCAAAACAAAATGGACACAAGAAAATTCAGTCGGGACGGAATGCGGTAAAACTACCGGAAGGCCAGAGCCGGAAGGCCGGGAGGGGCAGGACGGGATTCCGAAGAAAAAGAGGGACGGAACATCGAGGAAAAGCAGAGTCGAAATTCCGAGGAAATGCACCGCCAAACCTTCGAGGAACCGCAGAGACGGGAAACAGGAAGGAATGGAGAGGGAGGCAGGAACAGAAAAACCGGTACGGACTCAGCATTTCAGCTCGAAGTCATCGGCATCCATCCATGCGGGGAATTTCTCCTTGAAGGCCGCCTGCGCCTCGGAGTCGAACTCGGCGGTCAGCGTCCGTTCGCAGTCGCCGGCGTCGGCCAGCGTGCGGCCGGCGAAGTCGATCAGCGCCGAGTCGCCCGCATAGCTCGCATCGGGGTCCACGCCCACCCGGTTCACACCCGCCAGATAACACTGGTTCTCGATGGCGCGGGCACGAAGCAGCGTACGCCACACCTCGCGCCGGTCGTCGGCCCACGAAGCGCTGCACAGAATAGCGTCGTAATCGCCCCGGTTGCGGCTCCATACCGGAAAGCGCAGGTCGTAGCAGACCAGCAGCAGGAAGCGAAAGCCCATGTATTCGACGATCACGCGCCGGGCGCCGGGCGTATAGTCACGCGCTTCGCCTCCGGGCCGGAACAGATGGCGTTTGTCGTACCACGCCGTCTCGCCCGAAGGTTTGACGAAGAACATCCGGTTCCGAAACCGCTCCTGCTCGGCGACCACGACACTGCCCACGACGGCCCTGCCGTACTGTGCGGCCCAACGGCGCATGGTCGTGACGACCAGTCCGTCGGCCGGTTCGGCGACGCAGGCCGGACGCAGTTTGAATCCCGTGGCGAACATTTCGGGCAGCACGACGACATCGGCATCGGCCGCAGCTACGATCGGCTCCAGACGTTCCAGATTCCGGGCGGTGTTTTCCCACTCCATATCGACCTGACAGATAGCTACGCGTATTTTCATAGAAAACTTCTCTTTTGTAACAAATATATAAAATTTTCTTACAGATTATACTTTCCGCAAGAAAAAAGCGGGACATCCTGTAAGACATCCCGCAAATTTCATGCGATCCGCACACTCCGCCGCCGTACTGTGCGGCGCACACCCGACGCGACCGGCGTCAGCGCTCTCCGAGCCGCCATACGGTAACGGACGAAGCGTTGCCCCGCTGGTGCAGCACCGAGACTTTACAGGGCACGAAATCCGGAACGCCGCACGTCCAGAGATCGACGAACTGCTGCGGGTTGCGCTCCGCGAGCGGGAACCATGTGCTCTGCACCTGAATCATCACCCTGTGTCCGGCGCGGAACGTATGCGCAATGTCGGTCATGCGGAACGGTACGCGAGCCGGAACGCCCGGCGTAAAGGCTTTGGGACGGGAAAACCCGTCGCGGAAACGCCCCCGCATCACGTCGCCGCGCACGAGCATCCGGTAACCGGAATGCTGATCGTCGTTGGGGAAAACGTCGATCAGCTTAACGATAAAATCGGCGTCGGTGGTCGAAAGGATCACTTCCAGCTCGGCATCGACGGGTCCCGCAAGGGTCATATCCTCGTCGAGCGGTTCGGTGACGAAGGTCAGCACATCGGAGCGGTCCGACACGAAACGCTGGTCGGCGAGCATATACTCTTTGGGACGGCGTTCGCCGAAAGATTCGATATAGGGCACGGGGTCGGCCGGATCGGACGTATAGGTGGATGCGGAGCTTTTGGCCGTCGGACGGCGGGTTTCGAGACGTCCGCCGCCGGATAGATAGAACGTTAGCTTACGCGCTTCGCGCGGCGTCCAGCGATCGAAAGCGTGCCAGCGGTTGTCGCCCGACGAGAAAACCGCGGCGGCGGGAAGCGGGTCCTCGGCGCCCTCGCCTTTGAGGTAATGATCGAAAAAAGGGAGTTCGAAATGCTCCATATAGTATTCCCACGCCGCTTCGCGTCCAAAATCGACCGCTCCGAGTTTTCCGCTGCCGTTGCGCCACGCTCCGTGCGCCCACGGCCCGACAACCAGATGGCACGGGGTTCCGGGACTCTGCCGGACCATGGCCCGGTAGAGGTTCCATGTCCCGAAACAATCCTCGGCGTCGAATGTCCCGCCGACGATCAGCACGGCCGGCTGCACATTGTAGCAGGCACGGCGCAGGTCGCGCGCCTGCCACCAAGCGTCATAAGAGGGGTGTTCGGCCAGTTCCTCCCAAAAAGGATTGGGGCGCTGAAGTTCGGTGAGTTCGGCCAATGTCGCATGGTCCTTGAAAAACGTCCATTCGTCGGGCCGGGTCCGCTTCGACATCGGGGGCATCTTCTCGGTCGGAGTATGGCCCGGAGGGGTATTCATGCCGCTCAGGAAACGGAAGGAATCGGTAAGCATCAGCACGCCGTTGTGGCGGACGTCGTCGCCCATGAACCAGTCGGTGACAGGAGCTTGCGGCGAAACGGCCTTTACCGCAGGATGGGTGCAGAGACCGCCCATCATGGCGTAGAAGCCCGGATAGGAACTACCGGCGAAACCTACCCTGCCGTTATTGTGCGGCACATGTTTCACGAGCCATTCGACCGTGTCGTAGCTGTCCGTCGTCTCGTCCGTCTCACCGTATCCCGCAGGGCGGACATGGACGAATTCGCCCTCGCTCATAAAGCGGCCCCGGACATCCTGCATGACGACGATATAGCCGCGGTCGATATAACTGCGCATATAGCCGCTGCCGAAGCCGCGGGGAAACTCGCCGGGACCGTAGGGAGCGCAGCCGTAGGGCGTGCGGAAAATCAGAATGGGGGCTTTGGCATCCGTTTTGGGCGTATATACCGCAGTATAGAGTTTCACGCTGTCACGCATCGCAATACGGTATTCGGCCTTGTCGTACAGTTCATCGACGGGCTGCCGGGCAAAGGCCGCGGCCGCCGTGAGCAATCCTGCGAGCAGGAGTGCGAAAAATAGGCGCAGCTTCATGGTCGGGAGTTTTCGGTTAGTGTCCGAAAGGTACGCTTTTTTCCGCAATAGCCAAAGCCTCGGCGGAAAATCGGATTCATTCGAAACGGCGGGTCCGATCTATTCCCGCGCGGAAAGTTGCATAGCCGCGAAATTAAACGTACTTTTGCAGTCGGTCAATTCCGACAAACGACAATATGCTCAGAGCAGGACGCACCCAGAAACTCACCGTAAGCCGCATCTCGGATTACGGATTATACCTTGCGGACGAGGAGCAGAACGAGGTTCTGCTGCCCAACCGTTACATATCCCTGACAGACAAACCCGGCGACGAAAAGGAGGTTTTCGTCTACCACGACTCCGAAGACCGGCTGGTGGCGACGACCGAAACGCCGCTGCTGCGCGTCGGCGAGGCGGGTTATCTCCGCGTCGTGGACAAGACGGCCCACGGAGCGTTCCTCGCATGGGGGCTGTACGGCAAGGACCTTTTCCTTCCGAACCGCAACCAGCAGGGCGGCATCATCGCCGGACGGAGCTACATCGTCTACCTCTACGAAGACAGCGTGACGGGCCGCTGCGTGGCGACCTGCAAGCTCAAGAGCTTCATCAACAACGACGACATTACGGTCGCACCCCGTCAGGAGGTCGATCTGCTCGTGGCGTCGGAGAGTCCGATCGGCTACCGCGTGATCATAAACAACCGTCACTGGGGCATGCTCTACCGCAACCAGCTGTTCCGCCCGATAGCGATCGGAGACCGGATGAAAGGTTACGTCCGCAAGCTTACCGAGGACAACCGCATCGACGTCAGCCTTCAGCAGGAGGGTTTCGCGCAGGTGAAGGATTCGGCGGAGGTGCTGCTGCAGCTGATCCGCGACAACGGCGGGTTCCTGCCGCTGAACGACGACAGCGCCCCGGAAGAGGTGAACCGGCTGACGCAGACGAGCAAGAAGGTTTTCAAACGTTCGCTGGGCATGCTGCTCAAACGCGGCGCCGTCACGGTGGACGAACAGGGAATAAAGATCAAAGAGTAATGGCCAAGATAACGACCGCAGAACGGGTTTCGCGCGAAGCTTCCGACAATTTCGTATTCCAGCGTTCGCTGCTGGCCTACCATGCCGCGGCGCAGCGCATCAGCGGCGACGTGCTGGAAATAGGTACGGGAGCCGGTTACGGCATCGAGGTCGTGGCACCCCGCGCCCGGAGTTTTATCACCATCGACAAACTGGCGCCCTCGCCCGAACCGACGCCCCTTCCGAACGTCGAATTCCATCAGGCGATAGTTCCGCCGCTGGCTTTCGGAAACAACAGTTTCGACTTCGTGATCTCGTTTCAGGTGATCGAACACATAAAGCGGGACATCGAACTGGTGCGCGAAGTGAAGCGCGTGCTGCGGCCGGGCGGAAAGTTCATCGTGACGACCCCCAATGCTCCGATGTCGCTCACGCGCAACCCGTGGCATATCTGGGAATATACCGCCGAAGAGTTACGGAGCCTGCTCGGAAGTGAATTTTCGTCGGTCGAGACGCTCGGTGTTTCGGGCAACGAGCGGGTCATGGAATATTACGAACAAAACCGCCGCAGCGTGAAGCGCATCACACGTTTCGACATCCTCGACCTGCAGCACCGTCTACCCCGCTGCCTGCTGCAGCTTCCGTACGACATCCTCAACCGCATAAACCGCCGTAAACTTCTGAAATCCAATACCGATCTCACGACTTCGATTCGCATGGACGATTACCGGATCGGCCCCGTGACGGACGAGAGTTTCGATCTGTTCTTCGTGGCGGAAAAATAGGCGAAAATCATCGGATAAAAATCAAAGTCCGTCCTTCTGCAGGGCGACTCTCGGTATCTCATTGCATCTCGATCTCGCATTCGATTTTCCGGGACCGATTGCTTTGCGAGCAGGCATACAAACCTATTCTCACCGGCCTGAAGTTTCGCTTCCGGCTCTTTTATCTTACAGCAGGAATATTCGGAAGCGGTTGTTTTCCGTTTTATGCAATATGAAAATGCTAAGTTTTCGACATGATGTATTTCTGCCCGGTTTTTCAGGCGGACTTTCGACCTGCTCGGTAAAAACTGCGCAAATCTTCTTATCTATTTCATTTTATTATCTATAAAATCTATAGAACCGGCCCCTGTCCGTCCATTATGCTTGGCCGATTCCATTTTCGGACCGGCGATCCCCCTGTCGGAACCCCGCAGCAGCCAATCAGAGCGATATATTTGTTAAATATTTGTAATTTAATACGATAAATAATAAAACCGCATCTTATTTTCCGGCA
>JAJPZH010000222.1 GCA_021204515.1 Alistipes sp.
AATAAGAACAACAGCGATTGCCGCCGTCGGTGCGGCAGTCTCCCTCTGCACGGCCGCATTTTTATCGTCAGCCCCTGCGACAGCCGTTAAGCGCGGCATTTCCGGCTGCTCCGGTTACGGACCGAATATGGTCTCGGCCGATAAAAACCGAATCAATTTACAAATATACTGATCGCTCCCTGCGCTTTCCGTACCGCGCAGGGCAACACATACCTATATATATTTTACAGAGAAGATTCAGAAGACTTAAAGGTCTAACCAAAAACAAATGCTTATGAATTTTAAATTCTACGTTAAGAGGTTTTTGTTATCCCTGTTTCTGGTGCTGGCATCGACGATGCTCTATGCTCAGAAAAAAGCGGATATCACGGGAACCGTCTACGATTCCGACGGCACTACCCCATCGGTAGGCTGCGCCGTAACGATCGAAGGAACGCCGACAGGTGTTATTACAGACATCAACGGCAAGTACAAAATAAGGGGGGGGGAAACCAGACCCTCGTTTTTTCTTCGCTGGGTTATAAGACTCAGAAGATACTGATCGGCTCCAAGACGCGGATAGACGTCACGCTGGAGGCCGACAGTCAGGAAATCGAAGGCGTTGTCGTAACCGCACTCGGTATCAAACGAGACGAAAAAGCGCTCGGATATGCCGTTACGAAGGTGGACAACGACGTACTCACCAGTACGGTATCGAGCAACTGGATGAACGCCCTGTCGGGCAAGGTTGCCGGCCTGAACTTCGATCAGGCATCCACGGGTCCCGGAGGATCGATGCGCGTGACCCTCCGCGGCGAAACCTCGATCAACATGAACGGCGGCACGGCCCTGTTCGTAGTCGACGGAGTTCCCATCACCAGCAGCTCCACTTCCAGCACGTCGGAAAGCGCATACAACTCGACCGACGGCGCCGTAGACTTCGGTAACGCGGCGGGCGACATAAACCCGGAAGATATCGAGAACGTATCCGTACTGAAAGGCCCCGCCGCAACGGCATTGTACGGATCGCGCGCCGCCAACGGCGCCATCATCATCACGACCAAGTCGGGTCGTACCACCAAAGGCATAGGCGTTACGTTCAGCTCTTCGGTTTCGTTCGAGAAAGCCGGATTCTGGCCCGATTTCCAGTATGAATACGGCGCAGGACGCTTCGGCGGCAACCCGTATTCGTTCTATACGGTGGACAACGTGTCGCGCAACTGGTCGTCCTATGCCTTCGGCGACAAGTTCGACGGCCATCTGACCTACGAGTGGCCTTCGCTGAACGACGACGGCACCTATACGATGATGGAGTGGCGTCCGCGCAACTTCTTCGCGGGATTCTTCGACACCGGCGTAACGTGGAACAACAACATCTCGGTCAGCGGCAACAACGGCAAAGGCACCTCGGTCCGGGTTTCGGTAACCGACGTGCGCAACGACTGGATCGTTCCCAACACCGGTTACAAACAGCAGACCTTCTCGATATCGCTTTCTCAGGAAATCAACAAGTACATCAAGCTGGACGCCAAGGTAAACTACTACCGCAAGGACAGCGACAACCTGCCGATGACCGGTTACGGCGGCTCGTCGATCATGTATCCGCTGCTGTGGAATACGCCCAACGTAGACGCCCAGTGGTTCAAGGCGGACTACAAGAAGTGGCTCCGTGAAGGCGGCGACCTGAGCAAGAGCACCCAGCACGTATCGGCCAACGGTAACAACCCCTACTATACGGCTTATGAACAGCTGAACAAACTGGACCGCGACCGCGTATTCGGCAACCTCTCCGCGACGATCAACTTCACAGAAGAGCTTTCGCTGATCCTGCGATGCGGTATGGACCTCAACAACGAGTTCCGCACCCAGCAGAAGCCCAAAGGCGCCAAGACCTACATCAACGGTATGTACAAGGAGCAGACCGTGTTCGATTACGAGATGAACAACGACTTCCTGCTGCGCTACACCAAGAAGCTGAACGACTTCGACCTGAGCGCCTCGTTCGGCGGCAACAACATGATGCAGTCCTACCGTTCGAACACCTCGCTGGCCGAGAGTCTGGTCGTAGACCGCGACTATCGTCTGAGCAACTCGGTAGACCGTCCCAAAGTGACTTCCACACGCCGCCAGAAGGCTATCAACAGCTTCTACGGCATCATTTCGGCCAGCTGGCGCAATATGGTGTTCCTCGACGTCACCGGCCGTAACGACTGGTCGAGCACCCTTGCTCCGGGCAACAACTCCTATTTCTATCCTTCGGTCAGCGGAAGCATCGTACTCAGCGACCTGCTGCACATCGATACGCCGATGGTCAATTTCCTGAAAGTGCGGGCATCGTGGGCCAACGTGGGTAACGACACGTCGCCCTATCAGCTGCTGAACTATTACAACAACAGCTCCTTCACCGGCGGCTTCAACATGCCGACCAATAAGGCGAACTACAACCTCAAACCGGAAAACGTCGAGAGCTGGGAGTTCGGTCTCGAAGGCCGCTTCTTCGACAGCCGCCTGACGTTCGACGTGGCGTTCTACAACGCGACCACCACGAACCAGATTATTTCG
>JAJPZH010000102.1 GCA_021204515.1 Alistipes sp.
ATCCGTGGAGTTTGCTGTTGCTTCTGGGCGTGTCTCTGCGGCTGGCGCTGGGTGCGGCGGCGCTGAACGGCTCATTTCCCCCCCCCTCGCAAAAAACGCGGCCGGTGTCGTTTTGGATGAGAACGGCGGGCCGATCGTCGGATGTAATATCATTGTAAAAGGCACCACGGTCGGTACCACGACCGATTCCGAGGGCCGCTTCTCGTTCGACGTGCCGGCTTCAGCCCAAACGCTGGTATTCTCCTATCTGGGAATGGAGCCGGTGGAGCAGCCCGTGGGACTCAACATGCGTGTGGCTATGGTTTCGTCGGCCTCGGCGCTTGACGAAGTCGTGGTGGTGGGTTACGGCACCCAGAAAAAGGTAACCCTTTCGGGCGCCGTTTCCAGTATTTCAAACAAGGAGATTCTTACGACCAAAGGTCCGTCGCTGGCCGTCGCACTGGCCGGTAAGGTTCCGGGTCTGCGAATCCGTCAGACCAGCGGTATGCCGGGCAGTTTCTCCACGAACATCAACGTCCGCGGCATGGGTACCCCGATGATCGTTATCGACGGCGTGGTCCGCAACGAGACGACCGAATTCCAGAAACTCAATCCCGAAGACATCGAGAGCATCACGGTGCTGAAAGACGCATCGGCCGCCATCTATGGTATCAATTCGAGCAACGGCGCCATTCTGGTGACCACGAAAGCCGGTTCGCAAGGGCCGCTGCGCGTGTCGCTCAATGCCAACTGGGGATTTTCGCAGCCTACGCAGCATACCAAGATGATGAATGCGTATCAGTATTGGGAGATACGCAACGAAGACGGCGTCAATTCGGGCGGTTCGCCCTATTTCGCCACGCGCGAGGAGCTGCAGGCCGCTCAGGCCCTCCCGAATGTGGACTGGTACAACGAGGTCTTCAAGAAAGCTGCTTTCCAGCATCAGTACAACATCGTCGTAGAGGGCGGCAACGATCGCGTGTCAACCTATACGAGTGTCGGCTACATGACTGACAACGGTCTGCTGCGTACGGGCGATATCGGCTACGACAAGTATTCTTTCCGCGGCGGCAATAAACTGAAGGTCAACAAATACCTGCGTGTGGACCTGAATCTTTCGGGATATACCGACCTGCGCAAGCAGCCCGGAACATGGGACGACGCCTTCTTCTACCTGAACAAGGCCGTGCACGGTATCATTCCCTCTGAAACCGTATTCGCCAACAACAATCCGCTCTATTACAACCGTCCCCGGCCGCTCAACGACAACCCGGTGGCCTTCTCCGACCGCGACCTGTTCGGTTACGGCGAATGGCGTGACAAGTTCTTCCAGTCGTCTCTGGGCGTGACGTTCGATATTCCCGGCGTGAAGGGGCTTTTGCTGAAGGCGCAGGCGGCCTATGATTCGAAGACTACGATCCGCACCCGCGTACAGAAACGTGTCATGACTTACACCTATTCGGCGCTGGACGACTCCTACACTCCTTCGGCAAACTACGATCCCAGCATTCAGGAGGAGGATTGGGATTCGTCGCGTCTCAATTTCCAAGGGTCGATCAATTACAAGAATACGTTTGCCGATGCGCATAACGTGAGCGCCGTGGCTGTATTCGAGACCCGCCGCGAGACCGGACGCTACGTAAGCGCCAAACGTTTCTACGACGGCGATCTTTTCACGACCGACAACATCGACCGCGCTCCCGTGGACGGACAGCAGGCCGGCGGCAATACCAACGAATATACGTTCGTTTCGGTCGTGGGCCGTTTCAATTACGACTACAAGAGCAAGTATATGGTCGAATTCGCATTCCGCGAAGACGGCTCCTACCGGTATGCGCCCGACCGGCGCTGGGGCTTCTTCCCCGTGGTGTCGGCGGCATGGCGCCTGTCGGAAGAGTCGTTCATCAAGGACAACGTGCCGTTCCTGACCAACCTGAAATTCCGTGCGTCGTGGGGCCGTTCGGGCGAGGTCGCCGGTAATCCGTTCCAGTATATTCCCGGTTATGTGGGCAGCGGAGGATATGTGCTGGGAGGCGGCAAGTATACCAACGGCTATGCCAGTTCGGGGCTGATGAATGCCAACCTGACGTGGGTTTCCACGGAAACCACCGACTTCGGTATGGACCTGACGATGTGGGACGGTCTGCTCGACTTCTCGTTCGACATCTACCGCCGCGACCGCGACGGACTGCTCGGAAACCGTCTGGGGGCGCTGCCCAATACATTCGGCGCCACTATGCCGCAGGAGAACCTCAATGCGGACCGCACCGAAGGTTTCGAGCTGATGATCGGCCACCGGAATTCGGTCGGCGAATTCCACTACGGAGTTACGGCCAACATGAACTTCAGCCGCTCGAAGACGACTTTTCAGGAGCGTTCGCCCTATCGCAGCAGCTGGGATCGCTGGAAGAACGGCAACATCGACCGCTACCACGATATCGGATGGGGATACGAGGTGATCGGCCGTTATCATAACTACGATCAGATTCGCAACGGCGTGATCGAAACCGGCGGCTACGGAAACTCGAAGACCCTGCCGGGCGACTACATGCACCTC
>JAJPZH010000262.1 GCA_021204515.1 Alistipes sp.
TCGTGTAGATCCGGCCGTAATGGTCCGACGAAGGGTAGGCGACGCCTTTGGCAAAGGCGTAGGTGCCGTTGCGCTCGCCGCCCATGTAGAGCCGGAATCCGCCGTAAAGCGGCGTGATGTCGAAATGCAGCATGACGGTACCGGAGATGTTGTCTCCGGCGCAGATGACGTTCGAGACCCGGAAATCGTTCACGAACGAAGGGGTGCTGATGTCCGAGGGCTGGTGCTCGCGGGCGAACTGTACGACGGCGTCGTTGCGCAGACTCTCGAAGCGGCGGGCTTCCTGACGGATCTTCTTCTTCTGAGCCTTCTGCAGCGCCTTCTGCTCCTTGGCCGAGAGGTTGGCTTGGGGCTGAACGGCCGATGCCGCTCCGCACAGGGTGCAGAGCGACATCAGCAAAACAATCAGACGTTTCGACAACATAGCGTGGCTATTTGCGTTTCACTTCGACCTGTTCGTATCCCTCGACGATGTCGCCGACGCGGATGTCGTTGAACGATTCGATATTCAGACCGCAGTCCTGTCCGTTGGTGACCTCCTTGACGTCGTCCTTGAAACGTTTGAGCGAGCCGAGCTTGCCCGTGTAGATGACGATACCGTCGCGGATGACGCGGATCGGGGTGCTGCGCTGGAGCCGGCCCTCGCGGACGACGCATCCGGCGACGGTGCCGACCTTCGAAATCTTGAAGATCTCCAGCACTTCGACCGAAGCGACGATTTCCTCCTTCATGACCGGTTCGAGCATGCCCTCGATAGCGTCCTTGATGTCGTTGATGGCGTCGTAGATGATCGAGTAGAGACGGATTTCGATCTCCTCCTTCTCGGCCAGCTTGCGCGCCGAAGCCGACGGGCGTACTTGGAAGCCGACGATGATGGCGTTCGAAGCGGCGGCCAGCAGCACGTCCGACTCCGAGATCTGACCCACGGCGGCGTGGATGACATTGACCTGCACGGTCTCTTTCGAGAGCTTGATGAGCGAACCCGACATGGCCTCGATCGAGCCGTCCACGTCGCCCTTGACGATGATGTTGAGCTCCTTGAACGATCCGATGGCGATGCGGCGTCCGATCTCGTCGAGCGTCACGTGCTTCTGAGTCATGATGCCCTGCATGCGCTGCAACTGCTCGCGCTTGTTGGCGATTTCGCGCGCCGAGCGGTCGTCCTCCATCACGTTGAACGTATCGCCGGCCTGCGGCGCGCCGTTCAGACCCAGTACCTGAACCGGTGTCGAGGGACCTGCGGACTCCACTTTCTTGCCGTTTTCGTTGAACATGGCCTTCACGCGGCCCGTGTAGGTTCCGGACAGAATCACGTCGCCCACGTGGAGCGTACCGCTCTGCACGAGGATCGTCGAGACGTATCCGCGGCCCTTGTCGAGCGTCGATTCGATGACGGTGCCCTGTGCCTTCTTGTTGGGGTTGGCCTTCAGGTCGAGCATTTCGGCTTCGAGCAGCACCTTTTCGAGCAGTTTGTCGAGGTTCAGGCCCTTCTTGGCCGAAACTTCCTGATCCTGATATTTACCGCCCCACGACTCGACCAGATAGTTCATCTGCGAGAGCTGTTCCTTGATGTGGTCGGGGTTGGCGTTGGGTTTGTCGATCTTGTTGATGGCGAAGACCATCGGCACGCCTGCGGCCTGCGCATGGTTGATGGCCTCGACGGTCTGCGGCATGACGCTGTCGTCGGCCGCCACGATGATGATCGCAACGTCGGTGACGGCGGCGCCGCGGGCGCGCATGGCCGTAAAGGCTTCGTGACCCGGCGTATCGAGGAACGTAATCTTCTGGCCGTTCAGCTCGACGCTGTAGGCGCCGATGTGCTGGGTGATGCCGCCGGCCTCGCCCTCGATGACGTTGGTTTTGCGGATGTTGTCCAGCAGCGAGGTCTTACCGTGGTCGACGTGGCCCATGACGGTCACGATCGGCGGACGCGGCACGAGGTCTTCTTCCCTGTCTTCGTTCTCATCGCTGATCGCTTCCTGAATCTCCACCGAAACGAACTCGACCTTGTAGCCGAACTCCTCGGCCACGACCACGAGCGCTTCGGCGTCGAGCCGCTGGTTGATCGACACCATCAGTCCCAGATTCATGCAGGCCGTGATAACCTGAGTCGGCGTGACGTTCATCATCGTCGCCAGCTCGCTCACGGTCACGAATTCGGTGACTTTGAGCGTCGAACGTTCCATTTCCTCGCGTTCGAACTCTTCGTTCATACGCTCGGCAACGGCGTCGCGCTTGTCCTTGCGGTATTTTGCGCTCTTGTTCTTGGCTCCCTTGGCCGTCAGACGGGCAAGGGTGTCCTTTACCTGCTTCGAAACCTCCTCGTCGCTCACTTTGGGGCGTACGATCGGCTTGGGCGCCGCCTTGCCCTTGTTCTTGTTGCGGCGGCCTTCGCCCGGTCTGGGCTGGTTCTGGCCCGGACCTCCGGGACGGTTCTGGCCTCCCTGTCCGCCCTGATTGCCGCCCTGACGGTTGCCGCCCGGCGTATTGCCTTTCGGAGCCTTGCTCACGTCCACCTTCTCTTTCTGGAGACGTTTGCGTTTATGTTTGCCGCCGGCGACGAATCCCGACACGTCCATCGTGCCGAGGACCTGCGGATCCGTCAGGGTCACCGTTTCGGGACGGAAAATATTGTCTTTCGGCGCTGCGGGTTCGGGCTTGGGAGCCGGAGTCTGTGCGGAGACAGGTGCCGCCGCAGGAGCCGGTTTTTCGGAAACGGCAGGCGCTGCGGGAGCCGCGGGTGTTGCAGGTGCGGCAGAGGCCGCTTTGATTTCGGGGACAGCGGGTTTCTCGGCTATCGCTTCGGGCTTTGCCGCGGGTTTCGGCGCTTCGGCGGGCGCAGCGGCAGGCTGGGCCGCACGGGGCTGCTCGGCCGGCTTCACAGGTTCCGTCTTCGGAACGGGTGCGGGTGCCGGGGCTGGGGCCGCCTTGGGTTTGGGCGACAGGTCGATCTTGCCGAGGATCTTCGGCTGCTGGATTTCATCCTTGACGCTGATTACATTGCTTTTGATGACCACCTCTTTTTCCTCCTCGCGCTCCTGCTTTTTAGCTTCTTCGAGAGTGATGGTCGTCTGCTTCAGGGAGATGCGTTCGCGGATCGAATCGCGCGCACTGCCAGCGGCGCGGTTTGCCCCGAACTCCTTCTCCAGAACGGCATAAGTCTCCGCATCGACCAGCGTGTTGGGCGATCCGTCGCTCTTGATACCCTTCTTCTGCAGGAAGTCCGTGATGGTATTCAGTCCCACCTTGAACTCCTTTGCAACCTGAATGAGCCTTAATTTTCTTTCGTTACCCATATCGTGTGTTTTCCTTTCTTTCGCTTGTAATTACTCTTCGAATTCCGCTTTCAGTATCGCTACGACTTTCTGAGCCTGTTCCAGTTCGAGGTCGGCGCGGGCCGCGATCTCCTCGACGGGCAGTTCCAGCACGCTCTTGGCGCTGTCGCAGCCGACGCTCTTCAGGGCGTCGATGATCCAGCCGTCGATCTCGTCGGCGAATTCGGTGAGGGCCACGTCCTCTTCCTCCACTTCGCGGTATACGTCGATGTCGTAACCCGTCAGCATCTTCGAAAGACGGATGTTCAGACCGCCCTTGCCGATGGCCAGCGACACCTGATCGGGTTTGAGGTAGACCGAAGCGGTCATCTTCTCCTCGTCGATGGTGATGCTCGAAATTTTGGCGGGGTTCAAGGCGCGCTGGATCATCAGCGACGGGTTGGCCGTATAGTTCACTACGTCGATGTTCTCGTTGCGCAGCTCCTTGACGATCGAATAGATGCGCGAACCCTTCATGCCGACGCATGCGCCTACCGGGTCGATACGCTCGTCGTACGACTCCACGGCGACCTTGGCGCGTTCGCCGGGGATGCGGACGATCTTCTTGATGGTGATCAGTCCGTCGAAAATCTCGGGAACCTCCTGCTCGAAGAGACGTTCGAGGAACTGGTTGGCCGTGCGCGAAAGAATGATGCGGGGCTGGTTGTTGTTCATCTCGACCGACTTGACGATGGCCTTGATGGTATCGCCCTTGCGGTAGAAGTCGTTGGGTATCTGCTCCGCCTTGGGCAGAATCAGTTCGTTCTCCTCGTCGTCGAGAATCAGCACCTCTTTCTTCCATACCTGATAAACTTCGCCGGTGACGATCTCGCCGACCTTTTCCGAATACTTCTCGTAAAGGCTGGCCTTTTCCAGATCGAGAATGCGCGATGCGAGGTTCTGGCGCAGCGACAACACGGCGCGGCGCCCGAACGACGAGAGTTTGATCTCGTCGGCGTATTCGTCGCCGATCTCGTAGGTCGGGTCGATGGCTTTGACCTCCGAAACAGCGATCTGGGTATTCGGGTCTTCGACGGCGCCGTCTTCGACGACGGTGCGGTTGCGCCAGATTTCGAGGTCGCCCTTTTCGGGGTTGATGATGACGTCGAAATTCTCGTCCGTCTCATACTGTTTTTGCAGTGCATGGCGGAAAACGTCCTCCAGCACGCCGATCATCGTACTTTTGTCAATGTTTTTCAGCTCTTTGAACTCGGCAAAGTTGCTGATAAGATTGAGATTGTCCATTGTGTCGTTTATCTTGTTTTTAGTTTATGCTTTTGCAGCCCGTATCCATATACGGTCTTGGCGGTGCTTATTCCGCGGTCTCGCTCCTTGTCTGCGCCGCGAACGGGCGTTCCTGTCTGCGGCCTATTTGAAATCCAGCCACTCCTTCGTGGACTTGATTTCGTCGAATGCATAGCGGCGCGTGACGGTCACCAGCTGTTTGCGTTTCCTGCCTTCGACGGCCTGCTTCTCTTCGTACGAGATCGTAATGCCCTCGTCGTCGGCTTCGTCGAGTTTTGCAAGTACCTTGATCCCGGAGTTGAGCAGCACCTCGACCGTGCCGCCGATCAGCTTGCGGTACTGCCGCAGGCTTTTCAGCTCCGAACCGATGCCGGCAGAGGCTACCGTGAGCGAAAAATCCTCTTCGTCGCGGTCGAATTCCGCTTCGACGGCCCGGCTCAGCTCCGCGCAGGCTTCGATGGCAACCGACGTGTCGCTGTCTATCAGCAGTTCGATTTCGTTGCCGGGCGTACAGGTGCAGCCCACAACGAACATATCCGTACCCTGAAGTTTGCATTCAGCCGCTTCGATTATCTTTTTCGTGTCGATCATGTTTCTGAAATTCGGTCGTATAATGGTATAAAATAAGGGGACTTACCGTCCCCTTACCGCTTCGCTTTGTCTTTCGACACTGCAAATATAGTGAAAATTTCCAATATACCAATATTTATATAGAAATTTTACTCCTCTTTGGCCTTGCTTTCGTAGGGTTTGATGATTCCCCGTTTCGATTCGCGGATGAACTTCACCAGTTCGTCGCGCTCGGCGCTCGGCGGTATCTGCTTTTCGACCTCCTCGCAGCTCGACATGTAGTTCAGTCCGCTCTGGAAGAGGATGCGGCAGGCGTCGTGAATCTCGGCGATACGCTCGGGCGTGAAGCCGCGGCGGGCAAGGCCGATCTTGTTGATGCCCGCGAAGCGCATCGTGTCGTTGCGTACGATGACGAACGGCGGGGCGTCCTGTCCCAGCAGCGCGCCGCCCTGAATCATGGCGTGGTCGCCGATGCGCGTCCATTGGTGTATGGCGGCATGGCCTCCGATCACCACCCAGTCGCCGACTTCGACTTCGCCGGCGAGCGATACGCGGTTGGCGATGACGCAGTTGTTGCCTACTACGTCGTCGTGGGCGATGTGGACGTAGGCCATCAGCAGGTTGTTGTTGCCGATGACGGTCTTTCCGCGCGATGCGGTGCCGCGGCTGATGGTCACGTATTCGCGGATGTCGTTGTAGTCGCCGATCTCGGCCGTCGTGATTTCGCCTGCGAATTTCAGGTCCTGTGGCAGGCAGGAGACCGAAGCGGCGGTGTGAATCCTGCATCCCTTTCCGATGCGGGCGCCGTCGTGGATCACTGCGCCGGGACCGACCCAGCAGTCGTCGCCGATGACTACGTCGCCCGCGATATAGGCGAACGGCTCCACCGTGACATTATTCCCGAGTTTGGCGTCGGGATGAATATATGCCAGCTTGCTGATCATCTTTTTTACTTTTTATTTTTTACGACCTGCGCCATCAGGACGGCCTCGCATGCGAGCGTTTCGCCCACGAAGGCTTTGGCCTCCACGACGGCCACGCCGCGGCGGATCGGTTCCAGCAGGTGGATTTCGAACTGAAGCGTGTCGCCCGGAACGACTTTGCGCTTGAATTTGACCCCGTCGATCTTCATGAAGTAGGTCGAGTAGTTTTCGGGATCGGGCACGTCGCCCAGCACCAGAATACCGCTGCACTGCGCCATGGCTTCGACGATCAGCACGCCCGGCATGACGGGTTCGTCGGGGAAGTGTCCCACGAAGAACGGCTCGTTCATCGTGACGTTCTTGATGCCGGCTACGTCCGTAGCGTCGCGGTGGAAGATGCGGTCTACCAGCAGGAACGGCGGACGGTGGGGCAGCAGGTGGCGGATGTCGTTGATGTCGTAGAGAGGCGGCTTGCGGCAGTCGTACTGGTAACGGGGCTTCTCGCCGGCCTTGCGGATGGTGTGTTTGAGCTGCTTCATGAACTCCGTGTTGGCGTAATGGCCGGGGCGGGTTGCCCAGACGCGGCCCTTGATGCGTACGCCCAGCAGTGCGAAGTCGCCCAGCAGGTCGAGCAGTTTGTGGCGCGCCAGCTCGTTGTTGCAGCGCAGTTCGAGGTTATTCAGATAGCCCGCCTTGATTTCGATGTCGGGCTTGTTGAAGATTTTCTTGAGGTGTTCCTGCTGGTCGTCCGGGACGGGGTTTTCGACGACGACGATGGCGTTGTCCAGATCGCCGCCCTTGATGAGGTTCATCTTCATCAGCGGTTCCAGCTCGTGCAGGAAGACGAACGTGCGGCAGGGGGCGATTTTGTCGGCGAAATTGTCGCCCGGATTGAAGGTGGCGTACTGATTGCCGATCACCTTCGAGTTGTAATCCACGTGCAGCGAGACGGAGAATTCGTCGTCGGGGTAGAGGATGATCGCCACGCCCTTTTCGGGAATGGTGTAGACCATCTTTTCGGTCACGTGGTAGAATTTGCGCTCGGCGTCCTGATCGGTAATGCCGACTTCGGTGACGGCCTTGGCATAGGCGCAGGCCGAACCGTCCATGATCGGGGTTTCGCCCGCGTCGATGTCGATCACGGCGTTGTCTACGCCCAGCGTCCAGAGCGCCGACATAATGTGTTCTATCGTGCTTACGCGGTGACCGCCCGATTCGATGGTCGTACCGCGCGAAGTGTCTACGACGTTGTCGCACAGGGCAGGAATTATGGGTTGTCCCTCGATATCCGTGCGGCGGAATACGATTCCGGTGTCCGCATCGGCGGGATTCACGGTCATGGTCACTTTGACACCCGTATGGAGGCCCTTGCCGGAGAAAGAGATCGGGGCCTTCAGCGTTTGTTGTTTTGTCGACATAAGCAGTGTTTCTGAATATTTGCGCCCAAAGATATGAAAAAATCGTTAAAAAACCCTATTTTTGCTCAAAATTATGAGAACCTCCGATGACAGAGAATATACCCGATAACAAACCCAAACCGGCGCGCCGTCCGCGTCTCAAATTGCCGTTCGACAACCGCAAAAAGGATGCCGGCGTGTGGGCGTACGACCATCGCATCGGCTTGTGTGTGACCATTATAGCCTATCTGGTGCTGATGATCGTCTTCGTTTCGTCGAAGATCGTCGTCGGCCGCAGGCCCCACACGCAGGGAATGTATGTCGATCTGCAGACGCTGGCCGAATTGGAGAAGGAACGCGACCGTCTGGAACAGCAGATCCGCGACCGTCAGCAGCAGGATCCGATCGACTGGAAAAGCGTTCAGAATCAGGTGTCCAACGAAAACGCCCTGAACGAAAAGCTTCGGGACGACCGCGGCACCAACGCCGCGGCGCTGAACGATGCCGCGGCCGAAGCCGAGCGGCGCATGCAGGCCAACCGCGAAGCCTACGAGCAGGGGCTGGCCGAAGAGCGCGCCCTCCGCGAGCGCAACGGCGCCGGGGAGGACGAGGAGCGTCAGGACCGCAAGGTCAAGGGGCGCGTTACGGTATCGTTCTCGCTGACCGATCCGGTGCGTACGTCGCGCAGTCTGAATATCCCGGCCTACCGCTGCGAGGGCGGGGGCGACGTGGTCGTCGAAATCACGGTAAACCGCGCGGGCGAAGTCGTCAATGCCCGTGTGCAGAGCGGCGGCGACGAATGTATGCGCGAATCGGCCCTGCGTGCGGCCCGGGTTTCGCGTTTCAACATTGACGAGTCGGCCCCTGCGCGCCAGCAGGGAACGATAACGTACATTTTTATCCCGCAATAAGTTCTTTTTGCCCGGCCGGGGTGGGATATTTTGCGGAATTTTCTTAACTTTGCCGAAGTAAACTCCGGCTCGGACGAGAGAGGTTCCGCCTGCGGCGATCCGATTCGACCTGCATGCGGCCTGCACTGTCTCTGCCGAAACGGAAATTTTGGTGCGGACAGGCTGCGCGCCTCCGGCTGACCCGAATGGATTCGGTGCTGCGTCCGGCTCGCTCTGTCTCTGCCGCCGATCGAATCGGGCATGCGTAAAATTGTCGTCATATTGTTGGGCCTTTTCGGCTGTCTGCTCTTTACGGGGGGCGGCCGGGCGCTTACGCACGGCGCAGGACATGCCGCCGTCACGCTTTCGGTCGACCGCGCCTCCGATGCCGTGTGGCTTTGTGAACGCGAATACAATGCCGACCTGAACCTGCCCCGCGTGCTCGGGGAAGTCTCTCCCGCTCCGGTCGCTACGGTTTTCCACCGCGGCGGTCATGCCGAATCCAATCCGGCCGCCGACCGCTACGCCGCGGACCGGCATGTGACGGGAAACACGAAAGTAACCTCGGAATTCAAATCTTCTGATCTGTCCGTCGGTCTGCATGCGGTGGATTACTATGTCTACCGCTTGTGCCGACTCATTATTTAGCGTATGTATTTTTGCCGGTTTCTCTGAAAAATACTAACGTTCGATAATGAAAAAGATATGAATAAGAATAAAATTTGCGAGGCGTTGTACGCCTTGCCGGGGAATATTGTGGTAAAACGCCGCAAGTTCCAAGTGCTGCCCGCCGTGCTGTTTATCGCCGGCGCAGCGATGATCGTAGTGAATAATTATGTATGGGGCCGATCTCACGAACAACCTTCGTTCGTCGATCGTGTTCATCGGCGGGATTCTGGTCGTTGCCGGAATGATTATGGCCGCGACTCAGATGTTCGGTTCGGGCGGAGCGCCTTTTCACAGGGCGGAGCGCTGTTTCCTGCTCTATGAGGAACTCTATTTCGACCGCGGCATCCGCAGCGACGTGATACAGGCGGTGGCCGACGGAGAGGTGGAGCGTCTGCTCGGCATGAAACGTGCGCAGGTTCCGGCTTTGACGGTGGTTGTTTACCGTACGCCCGACAACCGTTTCGCCGCCATGCAGGCTTTCGAATATGCGGATCTGGAGTACAAGCCGCTGACGGAGCTGAAGATCGCGGATAAAACGGAACTGAAGTTCACCGACAAGGTGCAGGCGTAAAAGAAAAGATAAAGAATGATAGACATCAGTGGTGAAAATGTAGTATTGGTAGGTGCGTTGCTGCTCTTCGTGGCGGTGATAGCGGGTAAGGTCGCGTATCGTTTCGGCGCCCCCGCGCTGTTGCTCTTCCTCGGAGTCGGCATGCTGTTCGGCTTGAATTTCATCTCGTTCCGTTCGGTCGAGATGACCCAGTTCGTCGGTATGATCGCTTTGTGTATCATCCTCTTCACGGGAGGTATGGACACGAAGTTCTCGGAGATAAAACCCATCATCGGACCCGGCGTCGTGCTGGCCACGGCGGGGGTGGTCATGACGGCGTTCATACTGGCCTCGTTCGTGTGGCTGGTGGCTCCGTGGCTGGGAATCGAAATGCCGTTCGTGCTGGCGCTGCTGCTCGCTTCCACGATGTCCTCGACCGACTCGGCTTCGGTTTTCTCGATCCTGCGAAGCAAGAAGCAGGGACTCAAACAGAATCTGCGGCCCCTGCTGGAGCTGGAGAGCGGTTCGAACGACCCGATGGCCTATATGATGACCATACTGCTTATCAGCGTGGTGTCGCATGACTCGGGCAGCGTGGGGATGGGTATGAGCGTGGTGTTCTTCGTCGTGCAGATGATCGTCGGCGCCCTGTCGGGGTACCTGATCGGCCGTCTGGCCGTCTGGACGATCAACCGCATCAACCTCGCCAACCATTCGCTCTACTCGGTGCTGCTGCTGGCGTTCATCTTTTTCTCGTTCGCCTTTACCGACCTGATCAAGGGCAACGGCTATCTGGCCGTCTACCTTTCGGGGCTGGTCGTCGGAAACTACAAACTGCAGCAGAAACGTCCGCTGACGGTTTTCTTCGACGGTTTCACGTGGCTCATGCAGATCGTAATGTTCCTCACGCTGGGTCTGTTCGTGAACAGCGACGAACTGCTCGAACCCCGTGTGCTGATTCTCGGCGGACTGGTGGGGGCCTTTATGATTCTGGTGGCGCGCCCGCTGACGGTCTTTATCTGTATGGCTCCGTTCCGCAAGTTCACCACCAAGGCGCGGCTCTATGTGTCGTGGGTGGGACTGCGCGGCGCCGTGCCGATTCTCTTCGCCATCTATCCCCTGATGGCGCATGTGGAGAATGCGGGACTGCTGTTCAACGTCGTATTCCTCGGCACGATCATTTCGCTGCTGGTGCAGGGTACGACCGTGAGCGGCATGGCCAACCTGCTGGGACTGGCTTACGAAGAGCGCGAATCGGCCTTCAGCGTCGATATGCATCAGGATATGAAGTCGGCCCTTACGGAGGTGGAGGTCAATGAGACGATGCTCGAAAGCGGACACATGCTCAAAGACATTACGCTTCCGGAAAATACGCTGGTGATGATGGTATGCCGCAACGGCGAGTATTTCGTGCCGCAGGGCAAGACCGAACTGCTGCTGGGCGATAAACTGCTGGTCATCACGGACCGCAGCGAAGAGCTCGAAACTACTTATAAGGATATGGGTATTGACGACGTGATGAAGCTGGGATAGGCTTCGGCAGCGTCCGGCGCTCCGTATTCCGAAATCACCGTTCCGTGCGTGCGGCGCACGGATAATGTCCGGGATTCGGTGACTCGAATCTTTGCGGACATCCTATGGTCCCGGCGATCTTTTCGGTCGCCGGGACTTGTTTTCCTGCGGAGACGGATCTTTCCGGAGACCGGCCGTTTCCGGCGTTTTTCGGGGACTTATTTCCCTTGATCTCCCGGATGGTTCCGGCGTTTTTCCGGGGTTTGATCTCCTGATGTTTCAGGGCGGGAACGGAGCCGTCCTGTCGCCGTAGTTTGCAGAAAAAGAATCGAATGTTTGTGCCGTACCGTATTTTTTCATATATTTAAGGGTGTTTTTTCGTGCAGGCACGAACCTGCCGATTTTTGTGTGCCTATGAAAACCAAACGCCGGAAAATTCTATTGTTGTGCATGCAGGTGCTGCTTCCTGTAGTGCCGGGACTTTGGACCGTACTGTTCAGGCCCGAAACGACGGCGCTTGCGCCGCGCGTGCTGGTCTCTTGGATGCTGTGTATCAATCTGCTCTTCATTCTCATATACTGGCGGCGTCTGGGCTGGTCGCGCAACGAGCGGCAGGACACGGCCCTGCTGCTGATCCTGTTCTGTTTCTTTCCGCTGCTGGGCCATTGGCTGCTCGACGGGATGCTTGACGGCAGCCTGTGGCTGCAGATCGGATTCTACTGCATGATGCAGGCCGGGTTCTATGTGGCGATCGTGCTTGCGCCCGACTGGGTCGGCAAACTGCAGCAGCGCCGTTACGAGAAACGCGTACTTTCGGGCCGCGAGAAGTTCGAATCCCGCAAAGAGGTGATGAAGGCCCGCGACCGTGAGGAGCGGGCGAAATCAGGAGACGCTTCGGAATCCGGAGAAAACGGTAGATAAACCCGGTTTTGAATAAAAGGGGCTGTCCAACAGTCTTGATTTTATGGTTTCACCCCCGCCGCACTACATTGCGGCGGGGGTGAATTTCATTTTCCGGAATCCGCCTCCTCTTTGGGGCGGAATGGGTGGTTGCACTATGCGGGCATTTTGTCTTTTGCGGCCGTTACGGGGCGGGTGGGCGTCCGGTCTTGAAACCCGTCCGCCTCAGTGTTTCAGCATCCGGCTCGAAAACGGGATGCGCCGGCCCTCGGAGTCGATGATTCCGGCCTCCAATACGCCGCCGTTGGTGTCGAAGTACCGCAGCGAGAAGGGGTGGACGCCGCGCCGCAGGGCGGCCTGTCCGCTGCGCTCGGTGCGGGAGTGCAGGCCGTCGTTATCGACGACCGTCCGCCCGTCGATGGCGAGCGTGCTCCCGTCGTCGGAATAGGTGTAAAACGAATAGATGCCGTCAGCCGGAATGTCGATATAACCGTCGCAGATCAATCCTATATTGCCCGTCACGCCGTCGGGAATAACGACGCTGTCGGTGATGAAATTCGCCTGCAGGGGCGCTTTGTCGATATCCGCGCAGTTGTCGCCGTCGTAATCGTACCAGCGTACCAGCAGACCGTTCTGCAGATTCCCTGCATCGGCGCTCGGTTCGGCGTAGCGCGTGGGACGGAACGTGGCCCGGCGAACTGCCGCCGCGACGCCGTTGCGGTTGTAGCAGCGCAGCGTGAGCGTACAGCTGTCGGTGATGCTGAACGGCGCGGTGTAGCGCAGCGACGCGGTGTCGGGAACCGATCCGTCGAGCGTGTAGTATAGTGCGGCCGATTCGGGCGGCAGGAGACATACCGTAGCGGCGCCGATGAAGACGTTGTCGTCGCAGACGCCCTCGACGTCGTCGAGCCGGTAGTTCCAGCCTGCACGTTCCAGCTGACGCAGGTGAAGGGGGAGACGGCGCCGGAAATCGGCGAAGTTGCGTTTCTCCGGAGCGCTCCATGCCGTTTCGGCCACGGCCAGCAGCCGCGGGAAGAGCCGCTCGCCCGCCGCATCGGTCGTCGGAACGTCCTCGGTCCACATATTGGCCTGAATGCCGAGCATGCCTTCTTCCCATGCCCGCAGGGATTCCGGAAGGGGTTCCCAACCGTAAACCTTGCCGAGCGTGTTGCGGTCGAGCTCGCCGTTGAGGTATAGAAATTCCGAGGGCGACTCAATGACGGGATGCCCGTTCTGGAGCGCCGCGGTCAGAGTGGAGGGCATCCAACTGCGCCACCACATCACCGTGCTCTGCGGGGTCAGTCCGTCTTCGGTGATCTCGTCCCAGCCGAGGAGCGTTTTGCCGTGCGCCGTGAGAAACCGCTCCGTTTCGCGTGTGAACCAAGGCTGCAGTTCGTCGGTTCCTCCCAGTTTCTCGGCACTGATCCGCCGCTGGCAGTCCGGGCAGGTCTCCCACGGCGTGCGTTCCACTTCGTCGCCTCCGATATGGACGTACTGCGACGGAAAGAGGTCGAACAGTTCGGTCAGTACGTTTTTACAGAAGGCGATCGTGCTGTCGCGGCCGATGCAGAGCGGCGTCGAAAAGTGCTTGCCCCAGCCGCCGCGGCCGTCGCACGCCAGCTGCGGATAACAGCCGATGGCCGCCAGCGAATGCCCCGGCAGGTCGATTTCGGGAATGACCTCGATGCCGCGCTGTGCCGCGTAGGCGACGATCTCGCGGATGTCGTCCTGCGTGTAGTAACCTCCGTAGCGGATTTCACCCTGCTCGCGGCGTATGTTTTTTTCCGGGAGCAGGAATTTAGGGTCGCGCTCGTCGGCTGCGCGCCGCAGGCAGACGCTGTCGTGCTTGTTAGGCGTACGCCATGCCCCGCGCCGGGTCAGGAGCGGGTAGCGTTTGATTTCGATCCGCCACCCCTGATCGTCGGTCAGATGCAGGTGCAGACGGTTGAATTTGTAGCAGGCCAGCCGGTCCGTCAGCGACATGACCTCCTCCTTGGTGAAGAAATGGCGTGCGACGTCGAGCATGAAACCGCGCCATGCGAAGCGCGGCGCATCGTCGATCTCAAGTGCCGGCAGCGATCCGTTTCCGGCCCACAGGAGCTGGCGCAGCGATGCCGCCGCCGAAACGACGCCTTCGTAGGAGCCGCCGCGCAGTTCGATCCGCGCCGGTGTGATTTTCAGGGTATACCCCTGCTGCGGCAGCCGGGGATCGAGTTCGAGCGAAAGATTGGCGTTCCCGGCGTTCTGAGTCGCCGCGACGTTTTCATCCCGGAACAGTTGTGCGAGATAGTCGGCCGCCGGGCGGAGCAGCGAGTCTGCCGGGGCGATGCGGATGCCGCCGCCGAGGTCGAACGTTCCCTGTCCCGCTTTTACGCAGAGGGGCGCGGGGATGATTTCGGTGGACGGAGATTGTTTCCTGCAGGCCGCGAAGAGCAGACTGCAGGCCAGAATCAGGTATGCAACGTGTTTCATGGCATTATTTGAGTGTTACGGTTGTTTGCAGCCGGATATCCTCCGACGAAGCGCCGACGGCGATGACGAAGTCGCCCTTCTCCACCACGCGGCGGCCCTGCGGGTCGATAAGCGACAGCGCTTCGTCTCCGAGCGTAAAGCTTACCTGCCGCTGTTCGCCCGGTGCGAGCCGGATGCGCCGGAAGCCGCCGAGCTGTTTCGACGGGCGTACCGTCGAGGCGACCTTGTCCGTGACGTAGAGCTGTACGACTTCGTCGCCTTCGCGGTCCGAGGTATTGCGTATGCGGCAGCTGACTTCGAGGACGTTGTCGCCGCTCTGCCGCGCTTCGAGACCGCCGTATTCGAACGTCGAATAGCTCAGCCCGTAACCGAACGGATAGAGCGGGGCGGCCGTGAGGTCGGTGTAGTCGTGGTTCGCAGGCCGTTTTTTGTTGTAGTAGACGGGAATTTGTCCCTCGGCGCGGGAAATGGTGAGGGGCAGACGGCCCGCGGGGTTGTTGCGGCCCAAGATCGTCTCGGCGAGGGCGTCGCCGCCCCGTGCGCCCGGATACCACGCCATCAGCAGGGCGTCGGCCTGTTCGGCGGCACGGCTCAGGTCGAGCGGGCGGCCTGCGATGCAGACCACGATAAGCGGCGTTCCCGTCGCCTTTACGCGCTGCAGCAGTTCCTCCTGCCGTCCCAGCAGTGCGAGCGTCGCACGGTCGAAACCTTCGCCGCACTCCATGTCGCGCACTTCGTCGTGCGCGGCTTTGGCCGCCCCCGTTTGCAGGAATTCCGTGTCGAAGTCGCGGGCGCTCGATCCTCCTATGACCACGACCGCCGCATCTGCACTGCGGGCTGCGGAGACGGCCGCCTCGATTTCCGACCGGTCGCCGCCGCGCACCGTACAGCCGCGGCTGTAGACGACGCGGTCGCGCCCCAGCAGTTTTTCCAGCCCGTCCCGGACGGTGTTCGCCGCCGTCTGCTGGGCCGTATAATCCCCCAGCTGGTTATAGATGTTGTCGGCGTTGGGACCGATGACGGCCACCCGCCGCAGGCGTCGGGGATCGAGCGGCAGCATGCCGCTGCGGTTTTCGAGCAGCGTCACCGATTGCCGGGCCGCTTCGAGTGCCAGTTCCGAGTGGGCGGCGCACCCGACCTCCGCGGCGGCGGCTTCGTCGATATAGGGGTTCTCGAACAGCCCCATTTCGAATTTCAGGGCCAGCACGCGTTCCACGGCCCGGTCGATCTCCGCTTCGGCGACGTCGCCCGCTTCCGCGGCCTCGCGGAGCGCGGCGAAGGCGCCGCCCTTCAGGTCGACGTCCACGCCCGCCTGCAGCGCCTGCACGGCGGCTTCCCGGACGCTTCCGGCCACGCCGTGCGTCTCGTACAGCCCTTCGATGCTCAGCAGGTCGGAGATCACGAATCCCTCGAAGCCCCATTCGCCGCGCAGAATGTCGGTCAGCATGCGGCGGTTGGCCGTGCAGGGAATGCCGTCCACCGAGTTGTAGGCCGTCATCACCGAGCGCGCTCCGGCCTTTACGGCCGCTTCGAACGGCGGCAGGTAGTTCTCGCGCAGTTCGCGTTCGCCCAGCAGGTTGCTTCCGCCGTTCTGGCCGCCCTCCGATGCGCCGTAGGCGATGAAGTGCTTGAGTGTCGAGAGAGCGTGCCGCGGCTGGGTGAGGTCGCCGGAACCCGTGCCGCGGACATAAGCTTCGCCGATGCGCGCCGTCAGGTAACGGTCCTCGCCGTAACTCTCTTCGGTGCGCGACCAGCGCGGGTCGCGGGCGATGTCCAGCACGGGGCCGTAACAGATATGCCCGCCCTGCAGGCGGATTTCGGCGGCGATGACTTCGCCCATGCGTTCGATCAGTTCCGGATTCCACGTCGAAGCCTGCCCCGGAGCCGTGGGGAATGTCGTGGCTCCGATAGCCATGTGGCCGTGGGGAGCTTCCTCGGCGAGGAAGAGGGGAATGCCCAGCCGCGAGTGCTGCACGGCGTAGCGCTGCATTAGGTTGGCCAGCCGCGCCGCCAGCTGCGGGGTCAGCCCCGTCCGCAGGTCTTTCTGCATCCACGGATCGGCGCGGAAGGTGCCCCACAGCATGCCGATATGCCCGTTCTGCACCGCTTGGCGAAAGGCGTCGGTCAGGCGGACCGAGTCGCCGATCCGCTCGTACATTTCCCAGCCGTAAGGTGACGTCAGCTGTCCGATCTTCTCGTCGAGCGTCATTTCGGCCGTCAGCAGTTCGGCCCGTTTCTGCGGCGGAAGGCTTGCGTCGCGCCAGTCGGCGCTGCATGCCGCGGCGGCCGCGCACGCCGTCAGCAGTAAAAGTCGTTTCATAGGGGGTGCTGTTTTGTCCAGTCTGCGGGTTCGGGACCCATTTCGAAGCGGAGTTCCCCGCCTGCGGCGATCTCCGCGTAGTCGATGTAGTATTTCCGGTACGCTTCGCCGTTGAGGGTAATGCGCTGTATGTAGATGTTCTCCGGCGAGTTGTCCGCAGCCGTGATGCGGAATTCCCCGTCGCGGACCTGCAGCGTCGCACCGTCCACGGCGGGCGAGCCGAAGAAGTAGCGGCCGCCGGCCGGTTCCGCCTGATACATGCCCAGTGCCGAGAGTACGTACCATGCCGACATCTGTCCGACGTCTTCGTTGCCGCAGAGTCCTTCCGGACGGTCGTGGTAGAGTTCGCCGAGGATGCGGCGCACCTTTTCGGCGCATTTCCACGGTTGTCCGATCATCGTGTAAATGTAGGTTATGTGGTGGCTCGGCTCGTTGCCGTGGGCGTACTGGCCGATCAGTCCCGATATGTCGGGCGAAGCGTGCGCGCCCATGTCGCCTTCGGCGAGGAACAGCGAGTCGAGTTTCCCGACGAAGCGTTCCCGGCCGCCGAAGCATTCCGTGAGACCTTCGATGTCGTGCGGTACGAGCCACGTGTACTGCCATGCGTTGCCTTCGGTGTAGTCCTGCTCCATGTGGCGCGAGTGGAACGGGTCGAAAGGCGTGCGCCATGCGCCCGATGCCGATCTGCCGCGGATAAACCCGGTCGAGGGGTCGAAATAGTGGCGGTAAGCCTTGCTGCGGGCGAGGAAATAGTCGTAATCCTCCTCTCGGCCTTCGCGCTGTGCGGCCTGCGCCAACGCCCAGTCCGCGATGGCGTATTCGAGACAGTATCCGACCGATTCGTTGAACTCATAGGGAATATATCCGTATCTCTTGTAGAGGTCCAGTCCCCGGTCGTCGCGCATGGCCGAACTCTTCATCGCATCGTAGGCTTTCGCCCGGTCGAAACCGCCGAATCCTTTCAGCAGGGCGTCGGCGACTACGGGGATGGCCGGATTGCCGACCATGCAGTCGGTCTCGCAGCCCATCAGGTGCCAGACGGGAAGTTTGCCCTGCTGTTCGTGGATGCGCAGCATCGTATTGATCAGGTCGCCGATCTTTTCGGGATGGATGAGCGTCATCAGGGGATGTGCCGCGCGGTAGGTGTCCCAGAGCGAGAAGGTGGTGTAATTGGTGAAGGTCGTGTCGCGGCGTATCGCTCCGTCGGCGCCGCGGTAGTCGCCGTTCGCGTCGCAGAAGAGCGACGGGGCGATCATGGTGTGGTAAAGCGACGTATAGAAAATGCGCCGCACCGCCGGGTCGGAGGTTTCGATGCGGATTTTCGACAATTCGCCGTTCCATGCCCTGCGGGCGGCTTCGCGCACGGCTTCGAAATCCCAGCCGGGACACTCCGCCTGCATGTTCAGCCGGGCGTTCTCCGCCGAGACGGCCGAAAGCCCTACCTTGACGGTGATGCGCTCGGCCTCCTCCGTCCGGAACCCGAAGCGTCCGTAGAGTTTCGGTCCGCGGGCCGAGCGCCCGTCGGCGGCGAGCGTATCCGCGCCGGTGAACGTGATTCGCTCGAAGGGCTTCGAGAATTCGGCGTAGAAATAGATACGCTGGTCGTCGGCCCAGCCTGTCGAATATCTCCAGCCCTCGACCGCGCGGTCGTTGCAGGCGGTGATGCCGCAGTCGGTGGAGCGGTCCCAGCCCTGTCCGTTTTCGAGGTCGAGGACGATGCCCGCGTCGTCCGAGGCGGGGAAGGTGTAGCGGCTCATTCCGACGCGCGGCGAGGCGGTCAGTTCAACGCCGATGCCGTAGCGCAGCAGGCGCGTGGCATAGTAGCCCGGCGCGCACCGTTCGTCGGCGCGGCTGAAATAGGACCACATGCCCGACGACGGATCGCCGGCCGTACCGCGTCCCGGCGTGACTGGGCCGACGACCGGCATCAGCGAGATGTCGTTCAGGTCGCCGATGCCCGTGCCGCTCAGGTGCGTATGCCCGAATCCGATGACGGTCGTATCGGCGTAATTGTAGCCGGAGCACCAATCCCATGTCTGCGGGATGCTCGTCGGACCGAGCTGTACGAATCCGAACGGGACGTTGGCGCCCATGAAGACGTGTCCGTGGTCGCCCGTGCCGATGTAGGGATCGACGTATTGCGTGTAATCCTCCGGCACGGCAGAGGTGCAGGCGCCGCAGAGCAGGACGGCGAGTGCCGGGAGGAAGATGATGCGTTTCATAATTCGTGTCGTTATACAGCGGATGCGAATGCGGCGGGCGTAATCGTGCCGGTCTTCGTGAGTCCGGCGGCATGCAGCCGCAGTCCGTGCCGTGAGTACGGTCGCGCTGTTATGGTTTTTTAGTGCCGTCTATTCCCCGACGATCAGTCCTTTGACCTCTATCGGGATCTCTTCGTCCTGCGTTCTGACGGCGCATTTCAGGACGAACTGTCCGTTCGGCATGTTCCGGGGATCGAGCGTGAATTCCAGCACCGCTTCGCTGTCCGGAGCGATCTGCCCGGGACCCGACAGGACGAGGTGTTTGCTGTCCGTCAGGTAAGTCAGCTTCAAGGTTTTTGCGGAGGTGTTGAATAGCCGGAGCTGCCGCGTGCGTTTGGGGTCGCTGCGGCTCAGCTGCCGCATACCGATCGCCTTGTTGTCGGCGCGCAGCGCCGCGGAGAGCGCATAGGGATACCTGATTTCGGCTTCGGGAATCCTGCTGATTACGTCGCCCTTGACTATCAGCGTATTGAATTTGCGGTAGTCGCCGTTGTCCGCGATGACCGTCAGCCCGATGGAAAAATCCCCGTACCGGTCTTTGGGGTCGAAAGTCACTTCGACGACCCCTTTGCCGCCCGGTTTCACCGGTTTGCGGCTGAATTCGGGCTGCACGCAGCCGCATTGGGTATGCACGTCGAGCAGCGTCACCTCCTTGTCGGCGATGTTCGTGTATTCGAAGCGCAGTTTTACCGTTCCGTCCGTTTCGGCTACCTTTCCCAGATTCTTCACCGGCTCTTCGAAGCGCAGCAGACGCGGATTGGCCGCCGGTGTCAGCAGCGGCGCCAATATTGCCGCAGTGAGAGCCATTGCCTTGAGGATGCGCATGGATTTTCTGTTTTTTTAAGGGTTGCGGGCGGCCGCCGGAAAAGCGGCCGCCCGACCCTTTGATTAATTCAGATCAGTCTACGACGGGGCATTTGATTTCGTAGGTCCAGACGGGATTCGACGAAGCCTTGCCGTGGTATCCGTTGCCGGAG
>JAJPZH010000206.1 GCA_021204515.1 Alistipes sp.
TGATTCTTAAACTTTTTTCGAAAGCGAGCCGGGTGATCTCCGCGCCCGGCCTCTGGGGCTTTTTATTGTCCGGAGAAAACGGGCCGATGCGTCTCCTGAAGCGTGCCGAACCTCTGCCGTAGCTGTGAACTTCAAGAGAGGCCATTGCCGTTCGGTGGTCTGTCGGACGATCGGGATCGCATATAATGTCGAAAAAGAAACGGCCGGATTGCCGGAAAACAGCCGGAAAAAATTACCTTTGCAACGGTTTGAAAAGCGGGTGTGCAGTCGGACCCGCTTTTCGGCCGCTGTAAATTATTTAATTAACCCAACTGAAAACAAGATGAAAAACATCCAAGTAAAGCAGACTCCCTGCTTCAGGCGTTGGAGCCGCAAAGGCTGGTCGGCCTTTGCGAGCCTGCACCGCCACGTAACCATCGGAGTCCTCGCTGTGACGATGTCGATCCTCTTGCTCGCGACGCAAAGTGCGTCTGCGCAGCATGCCGACACGGCCGCCGTCCTCCGTACGCTGAGGATCGACGAAGTCGGCATATCGGGCAGCCAGACTGCCCCGACGCGCAACGTACAGTCGCAAACCCCGCTTTTCGATCGGAAAGCACAGGCCGCAGCGCCCCTCCAGACTCTGGAGTCCGCCCTGCGCCTCGCACCTTCGGTCGATATCCGCGAACGCGGGGGCAAGGGCATGCAGGCCGACATTTTCATTCGGGGAGGCTCTTTCGACCAGACGATGGTCCTGCTCAACGGCATTGATTTTACGGACGCCCGCACCGGGCACCAGTCCCACTCGCTTCCGGTCGATCTCGACTGCATTTCGGCCGTCGATCTGCTGGACGGCGTGCCGGGCGTCGGGGCTTACGCCGGGGCGGTCAATATCCGCACGGCTCCTCTCAGGCCGACTTACCTGCGTTTCGAGGGCGCGGGCGGCCAGCACGGTTACGCCTATGCCAATCTTTCGGGCGCTGTGACGTCGGGCCGCTTTTCGCTGCTTGCCGCAGGCTCCTACCGCCACAGCGACGGCTACCGGCACAACACCGATTTCACCAACGGCAATGCCTTCCTGCGTGCGACGTACGAGACACAGCGGCTCGGATTCTTCGATTTCCAAGCCGGCTGGCAGAACCGCGGCTTCGGTTCGAACGGTTTCTATGCGGCTTACAATCCCGACCAGTGGGAGGGTACTTCCACCTCGCTGGCGTCGCTGCGCTGGCTCAGGCAGGCCGGACGTTTCTCTTTCGGGGCTTCGGCGAGCTACCGCAAGAATTTCGACCGCTACGACTGGACGCGCGGTACGGTGATGAACCGCCACAATACCGACAATGCGGGCGCACGTCTCTGGACCGACTTCGACTGGGGCGGCGGTACGACTTCGCTCGGCGGCAATTATGCCTTCAACCATATCTACAGCACCAATCTCGGTGAAAAACTCTCCGTGCCGCACGGCCATTACACGCATGCCAAGGCCCGTCATATGGGCAACGTCTGGCTTCGTCATGCCAAGCAGTGGCGGCGCTTCGATGCGGCCGCTTCGGGCGGCGTGAGCCTGACGCCTTACGGCACTTCGGCGCTGTGGAACGTTTCGGGCGGCTGGCGGCCCGTTGCGGGACTGCATCTGGCCGTCGGGGCGTCGCAGTCGATGCGCCTGCCGACTTTCACCGATCTCTACTACACCTCTCCGGCGCAGATCAACAACCTCGATCTGATTCCGGAAAAGGCTGTTACATACCGAATTGAAGCCGATTATATGAAGGGCCGCTGGAGTGCTTCGCTGCGTACCTACTACCGTGCCGGACGCGATATCATCGACTGGGTGTGGCGCGAGGATATGGACGGCAAGTGGCATTCCGAGCAGACCAGCCGTCTCGACACCTACGGCGTCGAGCTGACGGGCGGCTATGCTGCCGCCGAAGGTTTCCTGCGCCGCGCGACGCTCTCGTACGGTTACATCACGACCGACCGCAATACCGATGTCGTCGCTCAAAGCGCCATGGACTTTATGAAACACAAGGCGGCGCTGGCCGTCGAAGTGCATTTCCTTCGCCGCATGTCGCTGGCGCTGACAGCTTCGGTATACGACCGTAACGGCAGTTATACGGACTATCCGGTGCCGGGCGACGCTTCCGTTTCTCAGGTACGCGACTTCGAACCCTATTTCCTGCTCGACGGCCGTCTGTCGTGGGAAAAAGGCGTCTGTCGGCTCTATGTCGATGCCACGAACATCACCGATACCCGTTACTGCGATCTGGGCGGCATCCGTCTGCCCGGCGCATGGGTCACGGGCGGCGTGGTGCTGACCATCGGCCGCTGATCCCGCTTCCGGCCGTACTCCCGGTTGCCGTATGGGGGCACGGGAGGTCCGGCCGATGTTCTCCCTTTCCGGCTGCAATTCTGCCCGTCGCTTCGTGCGACGGGCTTTTTTGTCGCCGGGCGGCTTTCCTCGGCGGCACCCTCCTTCGGCGGTTTTCTCCGGCGGCTGCAGACGCCCGCTTTTGTACGATAATTCCCCGATACTGCCATTTCAGC
>JAJPZH010000124.1 GCA_021204515.1 Alistipes sp.
CCTCCCACGTCGGCCCCTTCCCCCCCGCCCCCCCCCACCCCCGGCGCCCCCCGCGCCACGGGAGACGGCTTTGGTAAAGCAGAGGGCGGCTTGGACACAACGGGGCCGGCTTGGATAAAAGGAGAGCCGGTTTTGGTAAACAAAGGGGCGGCACGCACAACGGGAGGGACGCTACGGACGCAACGGGACGGCATGGATGCAACGGGACGGCGCGGACAACAAGGTGCGGCACGGACAAAACAAAGTGCGCCACGGACAAAATCGAAAACAAATTTTCGTTTTGTCGCCCGTCTTTCACTATCTTTGCGGGGAGACAGACGCCGGTCCGGGCTGGGAGAATCCCGATAAAAACCTGTGCGGATGCGGTTTTGAGACCGGTTTGCACTGTCGTTACGATAAATTTGAGATTATGAAAGAAGAGAGACTGATACTTGTCACCAACGACGACGGCTACGATTCGAAAGGACTTGCGGCGGCCGTGGAGGTCGCGCGCAGCTTCGGCCGCGTGGTCGTGGTGGCGCCCGAGACGACGCAGAGCGGCATGAGCCAAGCCATCACGATGTACAACCCGCTGTACCTGCGCTGCGTGCGGAAGGAAGAGGGGCTGGAGGTATACGCCTTTTCCGGCACGCCGGTCGATTGCGTGAAGATGGCGTTCGATTACCTGCTGCGCGAAGAGCGCGTCGATCTGGTGATTTCGGGAATCAACCACGGCTCCAACTCCGCCGTGAACGTGCTCTATTCGGGGACGATGGGCGCGGCGATCGAAGGCAGCTTTTACGGCTGTCCCTCCGTCGGGCTGTCGCTCGACGACCACGGCGAGGATGCCGATTTCGAGGCGGCGGTGGCCTACGGCAGGCAGATCGTGCGCAGCGTACTCGAAAACGAAATCGAACTGCCGCTCTGCCTGAACGTGAATGTTCCGGTCGGCAGGCCCGGCGAGCTGCGCGGCATCCGTCTTTGCCGCCAGAACCGAGGCTTCTGGCGCGAAGAGTTCTACCGCCACGAAGATCCCCGCGGCCGGGAGTATTTCTGGCTTACGGGGGCGTTCGTCAACGAGGAGCCGGAGGCGGAGGACACCGACGAATGGGCCTTGTCGCACGGCTACGTTTCGGTGGTGCCCGTGCAGGTGGACCTGACGGACTACCGTCAGCTCGGCGCACTTGCCAAAGTGCTGAAATAATACTATATTTGCGGTAAACAGTTAGGCCTATGCTGATTAAAATCCTGCTCGTCATTTCGATCATCGTCCAGATCCTCGCCACGGCTTACGCCCTGCGGCTGGTACGCGCCACCAAGTACAACTCGGTGTGGATTTTCTTCATCGTGGGCTTCTCGCTGCTCTCCGTCGAACGGTTCGTGCAGCTGCTGATGGCCAGCGGACAGTACGTGCCGCGCTGGTGGTTCGCCTATCTGGGAATCGTGATTTCGGTATGTCTGTCGATCGGCGTCATGTACGCCCATAAGCTGTTCAAATACATCGACCGCCTGAACCGGCAGCGGCAGCTGCTCAACAAGCGCATCCTTACGGCCGTGCTCCGCACCGAAGAGAAGGCCCGTTCGCGTTTCTCGAAGGAGCTGCACGACGGACTCGGTCCGCTGCTCTCGTCGGCCCGGATGTCGCTCTCGGCTCTTTCGCGCGAGGAGCGCTCTGCGGACCAGCGCGAGATCATCGACAATACGACCTATGTGATCGACGAGGCGATCCGCTCGCTGCGCGAGATTTCGAACAACCTCTCGCCGCATGTGCTCAACGATTTCGGGCTGGCGCGCGGCGTGCAGAACTTCATCGACAAGAGCGCGGCGATGCACGACGCGAAGATACGCTTCACGACGAACCTCCGCACGGAGCGTTACGATACGGATATAGAGGTGATTCTCTACCGCGTGATCTGCGAGTTGATAAACAACTCGCTCAAGCACGCAGCCTGCACGTCGATCAACCTGTCGCTGTCGCAGAACGGCTCGGAACTGGCCCTCGATTACACGGACGACGGGCGCGGGTTCAATCCGCAGGCGATGATGGACTGCGGCATGGGACTTTCGAACATCTCGTCGCGCATCAATTCGCTGGGCGGGACGTTCGACATTTCGAGCGCCAAGGGCAAAGGCATGCGCGCCGCGATCCGGGTCAATACGCAGCAGGAGCCGGCGCCCCCGAAGCGGAAGCGCCGTAACCGGTAAAATCATGGAACGGAAAATAGTACTCGTAGACGATCATTCGCTCTTCCGCAACGGACTGCGGGGGCTGCTCGAACGCTGCGCCGGGTGCCGCGTCGTGGGCGAAGCCGCCAGCGGCGAGGAGTTTCTCGCGATGCTGCCCGGGCTGGAGACCGACGTGGTCTTCATGGATTTCGCCATGCCGGGACTCGACGGGGCGCAGACCACCGAACGGGCGCTGGCCCGGCGGCCTGAACTGAGGATCATCACCCTCTCGATGTTCGGCGAGGAGAGCTATTATTCGCGCATGGTGCAGGCCGGGGCGCGGGGATTCCTGCTGAAGGATTCCGACATCGGCGACGTGATCGAAGCCATCGACGCGGTGATGTCGGGCGGGAGCTATTTCAGTCCCCAGCTGCTTTCGTCGCTCACGGGGCGGATGCGCACGCGCGACGACGTGCCCGACGAGCAGCTTTCGGTCCGCGAACGCGAGATTCTGGTGGCTGTATGCCGCGGACTGTCGAATCAGGAGATCGCCGACGAGTTGTTTATTTCGAAGCGCACGGTGGACAAGCACCGGGCCAATATCCTCGAAAAGACCGGCTGCAAGAATACCGCCAGTCTGGTCGTTTACGCCATCCGCAACGGAATCGTCGAAATCTGACCGCCTGAAATCCTGATGTCGGAAAAAATCGTCCGGCCGCATGCGTCCGTATTCGCGTGCGGCGTATTCGTATGCGCTGTCGGCTGCGGCGCGTTTACAGCAGCGGCGAGAAAACCCGCATGAGCGATTCGGCGATGCGGCGGCCACGGGGCCGGCGGAACCATTCGGCCGGGGTGAGCGGATGGCTGCGCGTCTGATCGTCTTCGAAGACGGTGGACATATGCGCCGTGAACTCTTTGTCGTAGACGAAGGCATTGACCTCGAAGTTGTGCTCGAAACTGCGGAAGTCCATGTTCGCGGAGCCGATGACCGAAAGCATGTCGTCGATAATGAGCAGTTTGGAGTGCAGGAATCCCGGCATGTAGAACAAGATCTTTACGCCTGCTTTCATCATGTCGTCGAGGTAGGAGTGCGACGCTAAGTCCATGACTTTCGAATCGGAGCGTGCGGGAAGCATCAGCCGTACGTCGATACCCGCCAGCGCGGCTTCCTGCAGCGTCGAGTTGAGTACGTCGGAGGGCAGGTAATAGGGCGTCTGTATCCAGACCCGCCGCCGGGCGCGGGCGATGGCGTAACTGTCGGCCTGCAGCAGCGTCCGCCATTTGCCGAAGGGACCGCTGGGGACGATCTGCATGATATTGTCGGTGAAACGCGCCGCGGGAGGATAGTATTCCGCCGCGGAGATCTGCTGTTTGGTGGTAGCCGACCAGTCGCTCAGGAACGAGGCCTGCAGGCCCGCGGCGCCGCTGCCTTCGATCCGGAAGTGGGTGTCGCGCCATGTGCCCCACCGGGTGCCGTGGACATAGCGGTCGGCGATGTTCATGCCGCCGAGGAAAGCCACGCAGCCGTCGATGACGGCGATCTTGCGGTGGTTGCGGGAATTGACCTTGCTGGTGAAGAGCGGGAATTTGACATGCAGGAAAGCGTAGACTTCGATGCCTTCGCTGCGCATGCTTCGGAAAAAGGATTTTTTGGCTCCGCTGCTGCCCACGTCGTCGTAGAGGATGCGCACCTCGACTCCTTCGCGGGCCTTTGCGACCAGTGCGTCGCGCAGGCGGCGGCCCGTTTCGTCGTCGTTGAGGATGTAGTACTGGATGTGGATGTGGTGCTTTGCGCAGGCGATTTCGGTCAGCAGGGCCTCCATCTTCGACCGGCCGTCGGTGTAGGTGGTGATCCGACTGCCGTAGAGCGGGATCGAGTGGCTCGTATTGGTCAGCAGGCCGGCCAGCGGACGGTACTCTTCGGGGATTTCCGGTCCTTCGGTATGCTCGGCCTCTTCGAGCTGCATGGTGATACGCTTGCGTGTCCGGCGCGAAATGATGCGCTGCTTGGAGAGGTTCTGTCCGAAGAAAAAATAGAAGACCAGTCCGACGACGGGGGCCAGTACCAGCACGATGATCCACGGCAACGTCTTCAGCGGGTTTCGGTTGTCGGTGATGATGACCAGAATGATGCCGAGGATCGTAACCGAATAGATAACCAGAAAAATGTATGTCAGGATTTGCTGCATACGGGTTTCTCCTTCGGTGCGGGCCGCCGCCGGGCCGGGGTTACTGCCGGGGCTGCTCCGGGAATTTCAGCAGGTAGAGCAGGTGCTCCACGCCGCGCATGTAGTTGCGTTTGTGGTTTTTGGGCGAGTAGACGTAACAGTCGATGGTCAGGACGCGGTCGGTCGCCGTATCGACGGTGGAGTAGCTGACGAACGGGCCGCCCATGAAGTCGCCGTGGACATCCCAGAAACCGCGCAGTTCGCACCACAGGCGTCCTTCCATGCGGAACATCCGGTAGTCGGGTTCGAAAGCCTCGGAGGTAGTCATGTACGAACCGTCGGACGGGCCGGGAATGCGGGCTGCGAATTTGTTGCGGGCCGCGAGCAGGGCGCCCGGCGAGAGCGATTCCTTGCCCTGATAGGGGTAGGAGTAGATGAAGAAGCCCTGACTGGCCGTGGGGTATTCGTAGCGCGCCCAGAGGAAATCCTTCTCGTCGTCGGCCAGCACATAGCCTTTCGGGACGGTCATATCGACCCCGAACGTGTTCTTTATCGCCGTGGCGACGCGCTGTTCGGAGAAGGTTTCGGCGAATTTGACGGCCCGGTCGCGCTCGGCCTTTTCGAGCACCTGCACCAGACTCTCGCGGTGCTCGGAGAGGTAGTCGGTGAGCGTCTTGTCGTCGGGGCCCTGCAGGGTCAGCACGATCTGCGGTTCGGCCGTCACGTCGTACTGGACGGCGATGTTGGTCGCAGCGAGCGAGGGGTCTTCGACGATTTTGAGGATGTTGCGGTGGTCGGCGACCATGCCCGTAAATCCCCGTTCGGTGACGCGGAGCACGTCGAACAGCGGTTCGGTCTGGTTCAGATAGGGAACCGGAGCCGTGAGTATCGAGCGCAGCGTGTCGCCCAGTTCGCCCGTCCACTCCTGCTGGGGGCAGACGACGATCAGCTCGTAGGGGGAACCCTGAGCGGTTTTGAGCCGCGATTTGGTCAGCGAATGGAATGCGTCGCAGGCCGTCATCGATGCAAAGAGGGCCGCGGCCGCGGCAATGCGGAAAAACGTTTTCATAGCCGGTCGTAAGTTGATTCTACACACAAATATAGCTAATTTTTCGGAAAAGTGCGGATTTTCACTATTTTTGCAGGATGATAAATCCCCGCCCGGGCAGGCGGCGGGTCGGTACGGCCGAAATGATTCGTCGCTGCCCCGGCCTGCACGATTTTAGTCCGGAATAGGAAACCATGCGTTTAAAACCACCGAAAATAATCCGCCGGCTGATGCCGGACCTGATCTGGGAGATCGACGACCCGGAGGGCGTGTTTCTCACGTTCGACGACGGACCGACTCCCGGCATTACCGAATGGATTCTCGCCACACTGGACAAGTACAATGCCAAAGCGACGTTTTTCGTACTGGGAAAAAACGTCGAGATGTATCCCGACCTGTTCAGGCGCATCGTCGATGCGGGGCACAAGGTGGGCAACCATACCTATTCGCACCAGAAGGGATGGGGCATGAGCCTCGAACGCTATACGGAGGATGTGGATTTCGCCAACGACCTGATTCACAGCGAACTGTTCCGGCCTCCCTATGCGCGGATAACGCCGGCGCAGGCGCGGTTTCTGGGCCAGCGTTACAAGCTGGTGATGTGGGACATCATTTCGCGCGACTACAACCGCAACCTTTCGCCCCGGACCTGCCTGCGGAACGTGACGAAGTATCTGGCGCCGGGGGCTATCGTGGTGTTTCACGACAGCGAAAAAGCCTTCCGCAACATGCGTTACGCCCTGCCCCGCACGCTGGAGAAGATCAGGCAGATGGGACTCGAATGCAAAGCCATCGAATTTTGACATGAAGATCGTCGTCGCCATAACCGCCGCCAGCGGAGCCGTTTACGCCCGCCTGACCCTCGAACGGCTGCTTCGGTCGTCCGAAGTGTCCCGGATCGCGCTCGTGTGCAGCGCCCATGCCCGCGCCGTGATGGCGCACGAAGGGGTCGTGCTGCCGGAGGACGGGCGTATCCGTGAATTCGCCAATGACGATCTGTTCGCGCCGCCGGCGAGCGGCTCGGCCCGCTACGACGCGATGGTCGTCGTGCCTTCGACGGTCGGCACCGTGGGGCGCGTGGCGGCCGGTACGGCGCAGAGCCTGATCGAACGGGCCGCCGACGTGATGCTCAAGGAGCGGCGGCGGCTGGTGTTCGTGGTGCGCGAAACGCCTCTGTCGCTGATTCACCTGCGCAACATGACGGCGCTGACCGAAGCCGGGGCCGTGATCCTGCCCGCATGCCCCTCGTTTTACGCCGGGGCGCAGGATGTCGAAGCGCTCTGCGGTACGGTCGCAGACCGGGCCGTGGCGCTGCTCGGCGTCGATATACCCCGTTATGAATGGGGCGAATAGGAATTTACGGATTTTTTTCGTAACTTTGCGACCGCGAAAAATCAATTCAAAATAATACCTTATGGCAACTACAGCTGACATCAAGATCGGTATGTGCATCGAATTGGAGGGCAAGACCTTTCAGATCGTGGACTTCCAGCACGTGAAGCCGGGTAAAGGCCCCGCTTTCGTACGTACGAAACTCAAAAATCTCGAAAACGGCCGTGTGCTGGACAACACCTTCTCGGCCGGTGCGAAGATCGAGCCGGTGCGCGTCGAGCGCCGCCCCTATCAGTTCACCTACGAGGACGATCTGGGCGCTCACTTCATGCACACGGAGACTTTCGAGGAGATCAATATCGACAAGAACCTGATCACCAACTACGACCTGATGGCCGACGGCCAGATCGTCGAGGTGATGTTCCACACCGAGAAGGAGACCGTGCTTTCGGCCGAGCTTCCCCCGATCGTGGATATGGAGGTGACCTATACCGAGCCGGGTATCAAGGGCGATACCGCTTCGACCAATTCGCTCAAGCCCGCCACGGTCAATACCGGTGCCACGGTCCGCGTGCCGCTGTTCATCAACACGGGCGACAAGATCCGCGTCGATACCCGCACGCGCGAGTATTACGAGCGTATCAAATAATCCGGCGCCGGTCCGAATAAAAGCGGGAGCCTTCTGAAAGGCTCCCGCTTTTATTGTCTGTCTGCCTGTCGGAGAGTCATTCTCTCCGCTGGGAAGCGAGTTATTCGAATTCGGCCATCACGCGTTCCATCTTCCGGCGGATTTCGTCGGTGCAGAGGTTGCCGATGCTGCCTTCGTGGGTGTGGTGCACCTCGCGCGTCGGACGGTACTGGCCGCGCTGTACGGCCATGCCGACCTGTTTGTAGGCTTCGCGGAAGGGAACGCCCTGCAGAACGAGCCGGTTTACGTCCTCGACCGTGAAGAGATAGTCGTATTTCGGGTCGTCGAGGATGCCTGCGTTGACTTTCAGGTGTGCGAGCATGAAGTCGCACATCGAGAGGGTGCGTTTGATTTCGGTCGTCGCCGGGAAGAGGATGTCCTTGAGCAGCTGCATGTCGCGGTGGTAGCCGATCGGAAGGTTGGCCGTGAGCAGGGCGATTTCGTTCGGCACCGACTGCAGGCGGTTGCAGCGGCCGCGCATGATCTCGAAGACGTCGGGGTTTTTCTTGTGGGGCATGATGCTCGATCCCGTGGTGAGGTTGTCGGGCAGCGACACGAAGCCGAAGTTCTGGCTCATGAAGAGACATACGTCCATCGCAAGACGGCCCACGGTGGCGGCGATGGCGGCGATGGCGCTGGCCGCGGCGCGTTCGCTCTTGCCGCGGCTCATCTGCGCCGCCACGACGTTGTAGTGGAGCGTTTCGAAGCCCATCAGACGGGTGGTCATCGTGCGGTCGAGCGGGAACGACGAGCCGTATCCGGCGGCCGAACCCAGCGGGTTCTGGTTGGCGATATGCCATGCGGCGGCAACGAGCCGCATGTCGTCTACGAGCGTCTCGGCATAGGCGCCGAACCAGAGTCCGAACGACGAGGGCATGGCGATCTGCAGGTGGGTGTATCCCGGCATCAGCACCTCCTTGTATTGTTCGCTCAAGCCTTGCAGCCGGTCGAACAGCGTTTTTACGGCGTCGGCGGTCTGGCGCAGTTCGTCGCGCAGGAACAGTTTGAGGTCCACCAGCACCTGATCGTTGCGCGAGCGGCCCGAATGGATCTTCTTGCCCGCGTCGCCCAGCCGCCGCGTGAGCATCAGTTCCACCTGCGAGTGGACGTCCTCGGTGTCCGGCTCGATCGCGAAGCGTCCGGCTTCGATTTCGGCGGCGATCTCTTTCAGACCGGCGGTCAGCGTCTCCAGTTCGGAGGCGGTTATGAGGCCGATCTTTTCGAGCATGGCGATATGGGCCAGCGACCCCTCGACGTCGTATTTCGCCAGCCGCATGTCCAGTTCGCGGTCGTCGCCCACGGTGTATTCCTCGATCATCTTGTCAGGCTCGAAGCCCTTGTCCCAAAGTTTGGTTGCCATATGTTTTCTAATTTTGTATGCGCGTTTTTTCGGTAGGTCGTTTGCTTGTCGTTTGCGGGGGAGAGTTTCGCGGCCTGCGGCGCGTTTCCAAGTCCGGCCCTCCTGTCTGCGGAATTTTTATCACTTGCCGGAAAGCGGTGCGTCAGACGGTTTTTACCAGTTTTCGTATGAAATCTTCGTAAACGGCGATTCCCTCTTCGATCTCCGACAGAAGTACGTATTCGTCGGCCGTGTGCGAGCGCGACGACTGTCCCGGACCCATTTTGAGCGACGGGAAAGGCATCAGAGCCATGTCCGACGTGGTGGGGGAGACGTAGCTTTGGCGTCCGGCGGCCTGCGCCGCGCGGGCGAGCGGGTGTGCGGCGTCGAGCGCCGAGGCACGGATGCGCGTCGAGCGGGGTACGGCCTCGGAGCGGAGCGCGCTGCGCAGGATTTCGACCGTCTCTTCGTTGGTGTAAGCGTCGGTCGTGCGGATATCGGCGACGAAACGGCACGAGTCGGGTACGACGTTGTGCTGGGTGCCGGCCGTGATCTGCGTGACGGCGATGCCGATCGGTCCCAGCAGTTCCGATACGCGGTCGAAACGGAAGCCGCGGAGCCGCGCGATGTCGTCGAGTGCGATATAGAGCGCGTTTATGCCCTCGTTGCGCGCCGCATGGCCGCTTTTGCCGCGGGCTTCGCAGTCGAGGACCACCAGTCCCCGCTCGCCGACGGCGGCCTGCATGCCCGTCGGTTCACCGACGAGGGCCATGTCGATCGCTCCCAGCTGCGGAAGCAGGGCGCGCATGCCGTGTTCACCCATGCACTCCTCCTCGGCCGAAAGGGCCAGCAGGAGGTTGAACGGCAGGGGCTGTTCGCGGAAGGTCAGGAACGTTTGGACGAGCGATACGACCGAGGCTCCCGCGTCGTTGCTCCCCAGACCGTACAAGCGGTCGCCTTCGACGGTCGGGGCGAACGGGTCGCGCGTATAGGAGGCCGCCGGGCGCACCGTGTCGTGGTGCGAGTTCAGCAGGAGGGTGGGGCGCGCCGGGTCGAAGCCCGCGGAGCGGGCGAAGACGTTGTTGTGCAGCCGTTCGGGCGCCGCGCCGCGCTCCTCGAGAAAGGCGAACAGCAGGTCGGCCGTGCGGCTTTCGTCGCGCGAGGTCGAAGGCGTTGCGATCAGCGTCTTGAGAAGTTCGATAGCTTTCGTAGTTTTTGCATCCATGCTCTTCCGGTTTTTCGGCTCCGGCGGTCCGGGCGGACTGCCGGAACCGGGGGTTATCTGATGACTGTTCCCGTGTCGTTTGACAGGTTGTCGGAATGTTTGATCGTGACGCTCCGAACGCCGTTTGCGACGGCCTTGAGGGCGTTTTCGATCTTGGGGATCATGCCTTTGCTGACGACGCCTTCGGCTTTGAGCGCGGCGTACGATCCGGCGGTGATCTCGCGGATCAGGGTCGTCTCGTCGTCGGGGTCGCGCAGCACGCCGCTCTTCTCGAAACAGAAGACCAGCTCCGCGGGGGCTATCTGCGCCGCGCCGAGGGCTATGGCCGAAGCCACGCTGTCGGCGTTGCAGTTGAGCAGCGTGCCCTGTCCGTCGTGCATGATGGCGCAGAAGACCGGGGCGACGCCCGCTTCGAGCAGGCGTCCGAGCAGCCGGGAATCGACCTTTTCGATGTCGCCCACGAAGCCGTAGTCGATCGGCTGGGGGGCGCGGCGGCGGGCCGTGACGGCGTTGCCGTCGGCGCCCGACAGTCCGAGCGCGTTGCACCCCGCGGCCTGCAGTCCCGCAACGAGCTGTTTGTTTATCAGACCCGCGTAGACCATCGTCACCACGTCCAAGGTGCCCTTGTCGGTGATGCGGCGGCCGTCGACCATCTGCACCTTCAGTTCGAGCCGCTCGGCGAGCCGCGTGGCGACCTTGCCGCCGCCGTGGACCAGTATTTTCGGGCCGGGCATCGCGGCGAAGTCCGCGATGAAGCGTTTCAGGACGGCGGGGTCGTCGATGACGTTGCCGCCGATTTTTACGACCGTGATTTTCTCCATTATCCGAGTCCCTCCAGCAATCTTTTGAGTACGACCTGCGCCGAGATTTCGCGGTTGGCGGCTTCGGGGATCACCAGACTGCGCGGCGACTCGATCACCTCGTCGGTGACGATCATGTTGCGCCGCACGGGCAGGCAGTGCATGAAGAATGCGTTGTCGGTGAGCGCCATCTTTTCGGCATCGACGGTCCATGCGCGGTCGCGGCTGAGCACCTTGCCGTAGTTGGGGTCGGCATAGGCCGCCCAGTTCTTGGCATAGACGAAGTCGGCGCCTTCGAGTGCCTTGCGCTGGTCGTATTCGACGCGCGCGCGGCCGACGAACTGCGGCGCGAGCTCGTATCCTTCGGGGTGGGTGATGACGAAGTCGTAATCTGCGGCGTTCATCCACTCGGCGAAGGAGTTGGGCACGGCCTGCGGCAGTGCGTTGGGGTGCGGCGCCCACGTCATGACCACCTTGGGGCGCTCCTTGGTCTTGTACTCTTCGATCGTAATCAGGTCGGCGAAGCTTTGCAGCGGGTGGCGCGTGGCGGCCTCCATCGAGAAGACGGGGCGGCCCGAATAGCGGATGAACTGCTCCAGCACCCGCTCCTCGTAGTCCTCGGCCTTGTCGTTGAACTTGGCGAACGACCGCACGCCGATCACGTCGCAGTAGGACCCCATGACGGGAATGGCTTCGAGCAGGTGCTCGGCCTTGTCGCCGTCCATCACCACGCCGCGTTCGGTTTCGAGTTTCCATGCGCCCTGATTGACGTCGAGCACCATGACGTTCATGCCGAGGTTCATCGCGGCCTTCTGCGTCGAGAGGCGCGTGCGGAGACTCGAATTGAAAAAGAGCATCAGCAGGGTCTTGTTGCGGCCCAGTCCGGTGAACTGGTAACGGTCGCGCTTGATTTCGAGCGCTTCGGCGACGGCGGTGCGCAGGTCGCCGATATCTGTCGCGCAGGTGAATTTGTGCATATCGTTTTCGTTTTATTTCGTTTTATCTGTCTTTTGTTCGGAGTGCCTCCGTTTGCGGCGTTCCGCCGCGTTTTCAAGTCGGCTTTTCCTTAACTTCCCTTCGCGGAGGGGAGCGGTCGTATTGCGTCCGGGATTTTATCCGGAATCGTCTATTTCCCGCGGAGCGTTGCGTCGAATGCGTCGAGGAAGCGGTCGGCAAGTTCGCGCGTCAGGCAGAGCGCGGGCAGCAGCCGCACGGTCGAAGCGCCTGCGCCGCCCGTGAAGACGTGCTTCCCGAAAAGGAGTTTTTTGCGGAATTCCGCGCCCGAACCGTCGATTTCGATGCCGATCATCAGGCCGCGGCCGCGAATCTCTTTCGGTCCGTCGGTCTTACGCAGCTCGCCGAGCAGGTATTCGCCCACGGCGGCGGCGTTTTCGACCAGCTTTTCGCGCTCCATGACCTCCAGTACGGCGATGGCCGCCGCACAGGCGAGATGGCTGCCGCCGAAGGTGGTGCCCAGCAGTCCGGGGCGTGCTTCGAAGTGGGGTGCGATCAGCACGCCGCCGATCGGGAAGCCGTTGCCCATGCCCTTGGCCGTGGTGATCAGGTCGGGACGGATGCCGGCCCACTGGTGGGCGAAGAAGCGTCCCGTGCGGCCGTAGCCCGACTGGATTTCGTCCAGCACGAGCTGGGTGCCCGTTTCGGTCGCGGCTGCGCGTAGGCCGCGCAGGAATTCGTCCGTGGGGCAGTGAATGCCCGAAACGCCCTGAATGCCCTCGATGATGACGGCGGCGAATTCGCGCGTGGCGAGTTTTGCGCGAGCTGCTTCGAGGTCGTTCAGCGGCGTAAATTCCACGTTGGGCGTCCGGTTGAACGGCGAGCAAATGGAGGGGTTGTCCGTTGCGGCGACGGCGCCCGACGTGCGGCCGTGGAAGGCTTTGGAGAAGGCCAGCACTTTGGCGCGGCCCGTCTGGAACGACGCCAGCTTGAGCGCGTTTTCGTTGGCTTCGGCGCCCGAATTGCAGAGGAAAAGGCTGTAGTCGTCGTAACCCGATGCGCGGCCCAGCTTTTCGGCCAGCGCGGTCTGAAGCGAGTTTTCGACCGAATTGGAGTAGAATCCCAGCCGGGCGGCCTGCTCCGAGATCGCCTTCACGTAGTCGGGCTGGGCGTGGCCGATCGAGATGACGGCATGTCCGCCGTAAAGGTCGAGGTACTCGGTGCCTGCGGCGTCGTAGACGAAGCAGCCTTTGCCGCGCACCGGCTCGACGGGGTAGAGGGAGTATACGATGAATAGTGTCATGGCAAAAATTGTTTGGCATCTTGCTTCCGATTGCGGTAATCACGGCGTGCCGCCGTGTATGCAAGTCTGACCCACCCCCAAACCCCCGCCTCAGGCAGGGGCTTGGTCCGCCGCATGCGGCGGAAAGCGAATCCCGGAAAGCGATTTCGTTGTTTCTAAAAAGCGGACGCTTTGAGCCGAAGCCCTTCGCCCTCGTCCAGTCCGAACATCAGGTTCATGTTCTGCACGGCCTGTCCCGACGCGCCTTTCAGCAGGTTGTCGATGACCGACACGACGTGCAGTTTGCCGTCGTATTTGGCCACGCTCAGCAGGGCCTTGTCGGTATTGACGACTTGTTTGAGATCGACGCTGCCGGCGGCGACGTGCGTGAAGAGGGCCGGGGCGTAGTAATCCTCGTACAGTCTGCGGGCCGCCGTCTCGTCGAGCGGGCAGTCGGTGTAGACGCTGGCGAGGATGCCGCGGGCGAAATCGCCGCGCATCGGCACGAAATTGACGGCCTTGCCGAAGCCGGGCTGCAGGCGTCGCAGGTTGCGTCCGATTTCGATCAGGTGCTGGTGCGTGAAGGCTTTGTAGACCGAAATGTTGTCCGTCCGCCAGCTGAAGTGGGTCGTGGCCGAAGGCTTTACGCCCGCGCCCGTCGAACCCGTGACGGCCGTCACGTGCACCTCGCCCGTCAGCAGGCCCGCCGCCGCGAGGGGCAGCAGCGCCAGCTGGATCGCCGTGGCGAAGCAGCCCGGATTGGCGACGCGCTCCGCCGTGCGGATGCGGTCGCGGTTCAGCTCCGGAAGTCCGTAGACGAAGCCGTCGCTCTCGTCGCGGAAGTCCTGCGCGAGGTCGATGATCTTCACGCCTCGGGGAACGGCGTTCGCTTCGAGCCATTTGCGGCTCTCGCCGTGCGCCGAACAGAGAAACAGCACGTCGATCGACGCGAGATCGCAGGTGTCGGCGAAGCGCAGTTCGGTGTCGCCCTCCAGTCCGCCGTGCACGTCGGCGATGCGGTTGCCCGCGTTGCTGGTGCTGTGGACGAAGGCGAGCCGGACCTGCGGATGGTTCACCAAGAGGCGGATCAGTTCGCCGGCGGTGTACCCGGCGCCTCCGATGATGCCTGCGCGTATCATTTCTCGTTGCGTTTCTGGACGTTGTGGTAGATCTTGATCTGGTTGCCGAGGATCTTCGTGAAGCCCTTCACGTCGTCGGCCGTCCACGCCTTGTTCACCTCGCCGTATTCGCCGAAGTCGGTCTTCATCAGATCGTAGGTCGAATCGACGCCCACGAGCGTGTAGCTGTAGGGGCGCAGGATCAGTTCGACGGTGCCCGTGACGTTGCGCTGCGACGAGACGAGCATGGCTTCGATGTCGCGCATCACCGGTTCGAGGTACTGCGCCTCGTGGAGGAACATGCCGTACCAGTTGGCGACCTGCTCCTTCCAGTAGATCTGCCACTTGGTCTGGGTGTGCTTTTCGAGCATCCTGTGGGCGGCGATGATGAGGATCGGGGCGGCGGCTTCGAAGCCTACGCGGCCCTTGATGCCGATGATCGTGTCGCCGATGTGCATGTCGCGGCCGATGCCGAACTTCGAGCCGACGGCCTCCACGGCGCGGATGGCTTCGACCTTGTCGGCGTAGGGCTTGCCGTTCACGGCGGCGATTTCGCCCTGCTCGAAGGTGATTTTCAGCCGCTCCTCGCCCGATGCGGTGATCTGGCTCGGATAGGCCTCTTCGGGCAGCGTCTGCTCGGAATGGAGCGTCTCCTTGCCGCCGATCGAGGTGCCCCAGAGTCCCTTGTTGATCGAGTACTCCATCTTCTTGAAGTCGGCTTCGAAGCCGTGCTTCTTGAGGTAGTCGATTTCGTATTCGCGCGTCAGGGTCATGTCGCGCGTCGGGGTGATGATCTCGATTTCGGGAGCGAGCACCTGAAACGTCAAGTCGAAGCGCACCTGATCGTTGCCGGCTCCGGTCGAGCCGTGGGCCACGCAGTCGGCGCCGATCGACTTGGCGTATTCGATGATGGCGATGGCTTGGAAGATGCGCTCCGAGCTGACCGAAATCGGGTAGGTGCCGTTGCGCAGGATGTCGCCGAAGACCATGTATTTGATGCTCTTCTCGTAGTATTCCTGCTCGATGTCGAGCGTGGCGTGCCGCACGGCGCCCAGCGCCACGGCGCGTTTCTCGATGTTCGCAAGCTCCTCCTTGGAGAAGCCGCCCGTGTTGGCGATGGCCGTATAGACGTCGTAACCTTTCTCCTCGGAAAGGTATTTTACGCAAAACGAGGTGTCCAGACCGCCGCTGAACGCCAGAACTACTTTCTTCTTTTCCATTTTATATCGGTTTTATTTATTTCAGGTGAAACAGTTTCTTGAATTTGTTCTTGAAGAACATGACGTAGGGCGCCCAGCGCGACTGCGACTGCGGAGGCTCTTTCGCCGGGTCGTACAGCATGCCCGTACAGAGACACATGCGCCGGTTGTTGCGCTGCAGGATGTCGTAATTGCAGCATCCCTGACAGCCCCGCCAGAACTCTTCGTCCTCGGTCAGTTCCGAGAAGGTCACCGGCACGTAGCCCATGCGCGAATTGAGCTTCATCACGGGCAGCGACGTAGTAATGCTGAATAACTTGGCGTACGGAAATCGTCGTCGGGCCAGCTCGAAGGTTCGTCGTTTGATGCGCTCCGCGAGTCCCATATGGCGGTACTCCGGATCGACGATAAGTCCCGAGGTGGCGACGAAATCGCCGTGACCCCAGCACTCGATGTAGCTGAAACCGATTAGTTTCTCACCGTCCAGCGCCACGACGGCCTTGCCACCGGTCATTTTTGCGGCGATGTATTCGGGCGAACGTTTGGCGATGCCCGTGCCACGCTGCAATGCCGACTCGTAGATCAGGTCGCAGATACGCTGGGCGTAGTGGGCGTGCGACGAGTCGGCAAATAAGACGCTGATAGAGTTGTTATCTATTTACTTATTGTGTGGGTAAAATTGTGTGTGAATCAGTTGTTGATGCGGAAGGCGCGCTGAACGCCCTTGATACGCATGATCGAATGGATGAGCGTATCGACCACGCCCGTGCCGGGCACCTCGACGCTCACCGTGCCTGCGATGCAGCCGTTGGCCAGCGAAGCGAAATTGATCGAGCGGATGTTGAGTTTCAGGTCGCGGCTGATGACTTCGGTGATGTGGTTGGCCATGCCGGTCGTGTCGGCGGCGACGATGCGCAGCGAGACGCGGAACGCGCCTTCGGCCGTCGAGCGCCAGCGGGCGTCGATCACGCGGTAGGGGTAGTTCTCGCGCATGCGCTTGGCATTGGGACAGTCGCAGCGGTGGATCGTGATGCCCGAATTGATCGTCACGAAGCCGAACACCTCGTCGCCCTTGATCGGGTTGCAGCATTTGGCCAGCTTGTACTGGATCTTCGAGATGTCGTCGTCGATGACCAGCGCGTCCTGCGCCGCGGGACTCTCCTTGGTGCTGTGGACCTTGTTGCGTTCGGCTTCGGCCGCAGCGGCGCGGCGCTGTTCGTCGGCCTCGCCCGAAATATGGCGCGTGAGAATCTCCTTGATGGTTCCCAGATCGACCTTCTGCGTGGCGATCAGGGCGTAGATTTCGGTGCCCGTGCGGACTTTGAAGTATTTGACCAGATAGGCCACCGCTTCGTCGATCGTCAGCGGGAATTTCCAGTTCTTGAGCTTGCGTTCCAGTTCCTCGCGTCCCATGCGGGTATGCTTGGCCTGCTCCTCGCGCAGGAACGATTTGATCTTGTTGCGGGCCTTCAACGTGACGACGAAGTTGAGCCAATCGGATTTGGGCGTCTGGTTCTTCTGGGTGAGTATCTCGACGATGTCGCCGTTGCGCAGCTGTTCGCGGATCGACACGGCCCGGTTGTTGACCTTGCCGCCGACGCACGTCGAGCCCAGACTTGTGTGGATGTCGAATGCGAAGTCCAGAAGCGAAGCCCCTTCGGGCAGCTTGCGCAGGTCGCCGTTGGGCGTGAAGACGAATATCTCGCCCGAAGCGGGTTTGGCGTCGAAGCGCTGCGCCAGCGAGTGGGTGGTGTCTTCGAGCAGTTCGCGCAGGCGCCCCAGCCAGACTTCGCTGGTCTGCGCGCCCTGATTCACCCCCTTATAACGCCAGTGCGCCGCGATGCCGCGTTCGGCTACGGCGTCCATCCGCTCGGTGCGGATCTGCACCTCGACCCAGCGGCCCTCGGCCGATACGGTGGTGTGCAGCGATTCGTAGCCGTTGGACTTCGGGATCGAAATCCAGTCGCGCATGCGGTTGGGATTGGGCGTATAGAAGTCCGTCACGACCGAATAGGCCGTCCAGCACTGCGGCTTCTCCTGCTCCTTCGGGCAGTCGATGATGATGCGGATGGCGAAGATGTCGTAAACGCCCTCGAACGGCACGTGCTGTTTGTGCATCTTGGTCCAGATCGAGAAGATCGACTTGGTGCGGCTCTTGATGTGGTATTTGATCCCGAGTTTGTTCAGACGCTCCTCGATGGGGACCAGAAACCGGGCGATGAAGGCTTTGCGTTCGTCGGCGCTCTCTTCGAGTTTGGCAACGATGTGTTCGTAGTCCTTCGGTTCGAGGTATTTCAGCGCGATGTCCTCCAGCTCGCTTTTGAGGCTGTAGAGACCCAGCTTGTGGGCGATCTGGGCGTAGAGGTTCATGCTCTCCCAGCTCTTCTTGCGCCACTTTTCGCGCGGGAACATATCCAGCGAGCGCATCACTTCGAGCCGGTCGGCCAGTTTGATGAGGATGACGCGGGGGTCTTCGGAGTAGGAGACGATCAGGTCGCGGAAATTCTCGGCCTGCTCCTTTGCGACTTTGAGCTTCAGTTCCGAGATGTTGCACATCCCGATCGTGATGCCGACGACCTGCTCGCCGAAGCGGCTGCGGATGTCGGCGGTCAGGGCGAGGAACTCTTCGGCGGGGAGCTGTTTGTGGGCCAGACGGATCACGTCGTGCAGGATGGCCGAAATGGTGGAGTTGCGTCCGAGTCCCACTTCGGAGATCACGATTCCGGCAACGGCCGCGGCATGCGTCAGCAGAGGGCTGCCGTCATAGCGGGTCAGGTCCGCAAGCTTCCCGTCGGCGTAGACCAGCGCCTCGTCCACGAGTGCCTGAGTCTGCTCCGAGAAGTTCGCGCGCACGAGCGTGCGGAGTTTTTCGTAACGTGAAAAGTCCATTTTTCCCTAACCGCATAACCTTGACGGCAAAGATATGAAAAAATTTCATAAATTTGGCACATCGGACCAATACACACGATTATGACGAAGAAAAAGGATATTTATATCCCGACCGTAGGGGAGGAGGTCGCCAATACCGTCACGCACGGCGTGATGTCGCTGCTGGCCCTCGTGGCGCTTCCTTTTGCGGCCGTGTGGGCCTACGCGCACGACCCCGACCGGATTCTGGCATCGGTGTCGGTGAGTATTTTCGTGATTTCGATCTTCCTGATGTTTCTCGCTTCGACGCTCTACCATTCGATGAATCCGGCCTCGAAACACAAGGCCGTGTTCCATATTCTCGACCATATCTTCATCTACGTCGCCATCGCCGGGAGCTACACGCCGATCGCGCTGTCGGTGATCGGAGGCTGGCAGGGCGTCTTCATCACGATTCTGCAGTGGGCGATGGTGCTGTTCGGCATCTTCTACAAATCGCTTTCGCGCAAGACGATTCCCGCCCTCAGCCTGACGATCTATCTGGTCATGGGGTGGACGATCGTTTTCTTCATGCCGCTTTTCGTCCGGCAGGCATCGACGCCGCTGCTGGTGCTGATCGCCGCGGGCGGCGTGCTCTATACGCTCGGCGCGTGGTTCTACGCCCGGCAGGGATTCCGCTACCACCACATGGTCTGGCATCTGCTGATCAATCTGGCCGTGGCGGCCCATTTCACGGGAATCGTATTTTTTCTGTACTGACTGAGGAGGACTGTATGCGAAAAACGTCCCGGAATCAGAGTCCGGGACGTTTTTGTGTCGTGTCGGAGAGTCGTTACTCTTTGGGTTCGTACGCCGAACCCCGGTGGCAGAAGAAGATCATCGGGGCGAAGACGTAGTATGTTTTCGTCCGGTCGTAAGACGGAGTCGTATACATGTCGTAATCCGAATAGCGGAAGTTCATACGTCCTGTCTCGTCTTTCGTGACGTTAATGGCAAGGGTGCGGGGATCGCTTTCGATCGCAAGGTCCTCGACGGTGAACGTGCCGGTCGTCTTGTCGTAGGTGTAGGCTCCCGATACGCAGAGAATGGCCAGTGTGCCCTGTTCCGGAATTTGCTGGCCGCTGTAAATGACGATTTTGTCTTCGGTGATATTGATGTTCGTGAAAAGGTAGCTGCCTTCGTATTCGTGATTGGCGAAATCTTCGGGCGTACCTTTGGTTTCGTTTTTCGGATCGGCGTTATAATCGTTGGCGTACTGTTCGCAGTAGGCGCGGATCGAAGGGAGCGTAATATAATTGCCTTCGTCGTCGGTGGCGAAATCCTGTCCGTCGTCGGTCATCTGATAGCAGATGCTTCTGCCTTCGTCGAGATCCCAACGATACCCTTCGGCTTCCCATGCTCCGATAAGTTCGCTGAGGTCGATTCGGTCCGGGGTTTCGGGTTCTTCGGGTGTTTCCGGCTGTTCGGGAGTCTCCTTGCCCGGATCGTCCGCGTTTTTGTCATCGCTGCAGGAGACCATAACGGCCAGCGAGAGAAGCAGCGCTATTCCCCCCCCCAGAATTTTACGATTTTCGTCATCTTTTTCATATTTGCTTAAAAATTGAAAGTTAATATGTGAAAAAATCTTTTGGTACGTTATATTCTGCGAATTTGCAGTGGTTTAAACGCCGGCAAAATTAAAATAAAATTTTATAATAACAAATTTTAAGCAGATAAAATGC
>JAJPZH010000085.1 GCA_021204515.1 Alistipes sp.
ATGTTGTACCATTGCGTGGGCATCTGATTCTCGGTCAGGCAGAATTTTTTCGTTTCCATAGTCTTTTTTATTTTTCCGTTTGTTTTGTGAAAGTGCAAAAGAAAAAGCCCGCTGTTTACTCTCTCGTAAACAACGGGCTTGTGACTGGTATCAGGTTTCAACTATACACGCACGGAGCCGCACTCATTGTCCACGAGAGTCAACGAGCGCCACCACCAAGCCTGTATGTTAAAATTGCAAATCATATTTGTTTTGGCAAATATAGCGGGTCCGATCTTTAAATCCAAATTTTTTGCCGGAAATTTTCGATACCTAAATATAAAGCGTTATTCTTTTTTCGGTCCCCGTCTGCGGAAAAGCAGCCCCAGAAGCGCCAGTGCGACGGCCATGGAACCCGTACCGCGCAGCGCCGGGGGAAGTTCCGAAACCAGCCCCCAAATACTTACGACTCCTCCGTACAGGGCGAATAGGATAATGCCCGCGTCCGTCGGAGTGATTTTTTTGTTCGCCATGGGTTTAGTGTGTTAATCTCGACAAAATTAACAATTTTTATGTATCTTTGTTCGATTTTAACATAATCCGTTTCATTGCCGTTCTTGCTGAACTCTGTAAATGACCGAACTTCCTGCCGAGACGGGGATTTAGGGGCGGATCGGACTTGTAAACGCGGCGGAACGCGGCGAAGAAGGCGATCCGGTATATGAGGTATATGAAACGACAAGCGGAACATTAAAGGTTTTTAGTATGAATATTTCGTATAACTGGCTTAAACGTTATCTCGACACCGACCTCCCGGCCGAAGAAATCGCTCGGATACTGACCGACATCGGACTCGAAGTCGAGGGATTCGAGAAGATCGAGACCGTAAAGGGCGGGCTTCAGGGCGTCGTGGTCGGCGAGGTGCTGACCTGCACGGACCATCCCGATTCGGACCACCTGCACATTACGACGGTCGATGTCGGCGCCGGGGAACCCCTGCAGATCGTCTGCGGCGCGCCCAACTGCCGGGCCGGGCTGAAGGTGCTCTGCGCCACGGTCGGCACGGTGCTCTACCCCGGCGGCGGCGACGAGGAATTCAAGATCAAACGCAGCAAGATCCGCGGCGTGGAGTCGCTCGGCATGCTTTGCGCCGAGGACGAACTGGGCATCGGCGTCTCGCACGACGGCATCATGGAACTTCCGGCCGACGCCCGCGTCGGCATGACGGCCAAAGAATACCTCGGCATCGAAGACGACTACCTGATCGAGGTGGGACTCACCCCCAACCGCGTCGATGCCGCGTCGCATATCGGCGTGGCGCGCGATCTGGCGGCTTATCTCAAAAGTCAGGGCCTGCACGCCGAAGTGAAGATGCCCGATGTCTCGGCCTTCGCTCCCGACAACCATGACCTGCCGGTGGCGATTCGCGTCGAAAACCACGAAGCGGCCCCCCGCTATGCGGGCGTGACGGTGAAGAACTGCAAAATCGGTCCGTCGCCCGAATGGATGCAGAACTGCCTGCGTGCCGCGGGTATCAACCCCAAGAACAATCTGGTCGATATCACCAATTTCGTGCTCTTCGAGCTGGGTCAGCCCCTGCATGCGTTCGACGCGGCGAAGATCGAAGGCCGCGAAGTCGTGGTCCGCACCTGCGCCGAAGGCACGCCGTTCGTGACGTTGGACGGTGTGGAGCGCAAGCTGACGGCCGGCGATCTGATGATCTGCTCGGCCGAGCGTCCGATGTGCATCGCCGGAGTCTTCGGCGGACTGGATTCGGGCATCAGCGACACGACGACCGACGTATTTATCGAGAGCGCCTATTTCAACCCCGTGTGGGTGCGCAAGACGGCCAAGCGTTTCGGCCTGAACACCGATTCGTCGTTCCGCTTCGAACGCGGCGTCGATCCCAACATGCAGGTCTATGCCGCCAAGCGCGCCGCCCTGCTGATGAAGGAGCTGGCCGGGGGCGAGATTTAGAGCGACATTACCGACGTCTATCCCACTCCCGTCGAGGATTTCAAATTCGACATCTCCTTCGCCCGCATCGACTCGCTGATCGGCAAAAAGATTCCCGAAGATACGGTCCGTACGATCCTCGCCGCGCTGGAGGTGAAGATTCTCGCCGAAAAAGAGGGCATGCTGAGCGTCGCCGTGCCGCCCTACCGCGTGGATGTGCAGCGCGAAGCCGACCTGATCGAAGACATCCTCCGCATCTACGGCTACAACAATGTCGAGATTCCCGCGCGTGTCCGTTCGACGCTCTCCTATGCGCCGAAGCCCGACCGCAGCAAACTGATGAATCTCGCGGCCGACTTCCTGACCTCCAACGGCTTCACCGAGATCATGTCCAACTCGCTGACCAAGGCGGCCTACTACGAGGGACTGGAGTCCTATAAGGCCGAAAATTGCGTGCGCATCCTCAATCCGCTGAGCGCCGACCTGAACGTGATGCGCCAGACGCTGTTGTTCAACATGCTCGAAGCCGTGCAGCTTAACGCCAACCGCAAGAACGGCGACCTGAAACTCTACGAGTTCGGCAACTGCTATTTCTACGACGAGTCGAAACGCACGGAGGAGAATCATCTTGCGGCCTACTCCGAGGAGTACCGTCTGGCGATCGCCGTGACGGGCGTGGCCGAGCCTGCGTCGTGGAACGCCCGGCCGCAGGCCGCGTCGTTCTTCACGCTGCGCGCCGTGGCCGAGAAACTCCTGCGCCGCTTCGGCATCGACATCTATGCGCTCCGGACCGAGACGCTGCAAAACGACCTCTTCGGCGAGGCACTCTCGATGTCGCTTAACGGCAAGGAACTGCTGCAGATCGGCACGGTAAGTTCGAAAATCCGCCGCCGGCTCGACGTCAAGCAGGATGTCTACTATCTGGAGATGAACTTCGACACGCTTGTGAAATCGACCCGCAAGCATAAGATCGCGGCCGAGGAGCTTTCGAAGTTCCCCGAAGTGAAACGCGACTTGGCCCTTCTGATCGACAAACAGGTAACCTTCTCTGCGCTGCGCGACGTGGCGTTCGTCGCCGAGCGCAAACTGCTTAAGAGCGTTTCGCTGTTCGACGTTTACGAGGGCGACAAACTCCCCGAAGGTAAGAAATCCTACGCCCTGAGCTTCATTCTCGAAGACAAGACGCGTACGCTCGACGATAAGACGATCGAAAAGGCGATGAAGAACCTCACCGCGCAGTTCGAACAGCGGTGCGGCGCTCAGGTCCGCGGTTGATGGAATCCGAATATGAACGAAGCCGCCTGTAGGTTACAAACAGGCGGCTTTTTTACATTTTTTACCGAAACCATGCACCGAACGATTTCCCGAACGCTCCGTCTCACTACCCTGCTCTTTGCACTCGGCGCCGCACTGTTTTTTACCGAGGCGGCGATTCCGTATAAGGTCGCCTACCCGATCCTGCTGCTGTCGTTGTCGGTCTTTTATCTCCGGCGAAAAACGCTGATTCCGGTCGGTGCGGCGCTTCTGTTATCGGCCGTCGGCGATGCGGCGGGCGCCGAGGGGCTGTTCATTCCGCAGATGTTGTTTTTCGCTTTGGCGCACGGAGCCTATATGTGCTACTTCTTGCCGCAGGCGAAACTTACGCCCCGGCCTTTTGTCTGGCCGGTGCTGGCGGCCCTGCTGCTGTTTCTGTTCGTCTGCATCGTTCCCCGCGTCGCCGACCCGGCCGAGCGCACGGGCGTCGCCGTCTACGGACTCGTTATCGCGGGCATGCTGTACGGCGTGCTTTAGTACCGCGGAGCGTATGCCGCATGGTTCCGCCTTGCGGCTCTGCTCTTCGTCTTTTCCGACGGCGCGATCGCATGGAACCGTTTCGTTGCTCCCGTTCCCTGTCGCACCTATGTCGTGATGGTCGCCTATTACATGGCGCAGTACCTCTTCTACTGCTTTGCGGTCAGGGCGGCAGGCCGTCGGGACGGAACGTAAAAAGGCGCCCCTTCTTCGAAGGGACGCCCTGAAAAAGACTGCGGAATGTCTCCGTGTCGGGTCGTTGCTACATCTTTACGGGCTTGAGCGGGAAGGCCTGCGTATTCAGCTCGAAGGTCTCGCTGCCGACCACGATCATGCCGTCGTTCTCCACGAACTGCCAGCCCGTAGCCGAGATCGCGCCGTTCATCTCGTTCTTCTTGTCGGCGATGTTATCCACGCGCAAGGCTGCGTTGGCTTCATCCGCAGTCCATCCTGAGCTTATCACGCCTATTGCGTCGATTGCGGTGTTGTTCGTGAAGCATGCCTCGACATCGTAGCGTGATTCCACATAAGACCCGAATAGGCCGCCCGCTTGTGCCGACGTGCTCTGACAGGTCGAGTAGGAGCCGTGGATGTTGATGGGGTAATAACCAACCAGACCGCCGCAAAATTTGTCGCATGTCAATGTTCCGCTGCTCGCACTGCCGGCGACTGTGACTGTCACTCGTGCATATCCGAGGATTCCGCCGGCATAGTTATTGGCTTTAACCGTTACGTTTGCCGTACAGCCTTCGATGGAGCCGCTGCCGGTTTCTATGACTCCGATGATTCCGCCGGCATAGCAGGAGTTTGAGTTGGTGCTGTATTCGGAGGTGAGTTTACCGTCGAAGTGGCATCCGGAAATGGTGATCTCCGCCTTCGCGCGGCCGACAATGCCGCCGACCGGACCGCTGCTGTTTTGGATGCTGCCGATGTCGGCCGTCACCTTCTGGGAAGTTATCGTTCCTGTTACCGTACAGTTCGAGATCGAGACTCCCGCCCCGGCATCTGCGACAAGACCGCCTGTATCATGGGCAGTTCTTCTCGCTTCGGATTTTCCTGTTACCGTGGCTTTTCTTGCGTGGCAGTTTGCGATCTCGGTGTTTTCCGCATAGCCGGCGATGACACCTGCCGAACCGTCGGTGACCGAAGGGCTGTCGAAGATCACGTTACGGACGGTCGCACCTTTCAGCCTGCCGAAGAATCCGGCGTAGGATGCTTCTCCGAGGTAAGCGAAGGTCGCTTTCGTCAGGCTCAGCCCGCTTATGGTGTGGCCCTTGCCGTCGAACGTACCCGTATAGGCCAGGCCGGTTTCGTTGAAACTTCCATAACCTACCGACTCCCAATCTTTGGTCAGCGTGATGTCTGCTCCCAGAATACAGCCCGTTTTTGTCATGTCGACGAGTTTACCGTCGATTTCGGTGGACTCCATCCTGACGGCTTCGGCCCAGTTGCGCAGTCCGGTTTCGGTATAGACGGTGAAGGTGTTGCTCTCGAAGTCGTAATCGAAATCCTTTTCGACGGCCTGCAGGTTCAGCACGCCGAGGTTCAGGATATGCCCGGCCTTGATCGACGCCGGTTGCGTGCCCGTCACCGAATACTCCGTTCCGTTCTTGTCGAGGAACGTGATGTAGAACCCTTTGGTCAGTTCCACCGGGTTTACGACGAAATAGTAGTCCTTGCCGGTGCCGATCTCTCCTTCGAGAACGATTTTGTCTTTGCCGTTTCCAGAATCGAGTTTCTTGCCGGGAAACTCGATACCGGTCGCAGTCAGCGTCTCGCCGTTGTTGCCGTGCAGCGTAGCCTTGACGATCTCGCGGTCGCTCGACGTGGGACGGCTGAACTTGACCAGTCCGCAGAGGTTTTCGAACCGGAAGGTTTTGCCGTCGGCCGATTCGGCCAAAGAGATATTGGCCGCCGGGTCGAAGGTCCCGGCCGTAGCTGTTTGAATATCCGGCATTCTCAGTATGATCTCTGTACTGTTGAAGGTACCGTTATATGCGGATGCGGGGTATAGCGCGAAGTATTTCGCGGCATCCGCCGTCGCTTCGCCGGTGAAGGTCACCGCCGGGCCGCTTTCGGCCGTTGAAAAATTACTCTCAGGGTGCAGTTTTCCACCGTTGTCCTGAGTGAATACGGTGATTTCGTCGCCCGCCTTCCAGTGCACGGCGTTTTGGTCGGTGAGTTCGGTGCGGGTCTCGGCACTGGTCGCCGTGAAGCTCATCTGCGTGGGTTTTCCCTGCGGCGTGGGTTCTTCGGCCGCGGGATCGGTGGTACATGCGGCGGCCGCGAAGAGCAGACCGGCGCAGAATAATAATTCGATCGTTGTCTGTTTCATTGTCGTTTTTCCGTTACCAGTTGTAGTCTTCCTCTTCAAAATTGTCGTGAGTTGTATCTCCGCTCGCGGCGAATCCGGCTTCGGCTTTAATCTCGATTACTTCGAGTGCCGGAACCTCATAGGGCTCCCAGCCCTGCTGTCGGGTGTTTTCGGTGTTTTTCATAATAAAGAATTAAGTGAGATTGGTGTAAAGAAGTAAAATGAAAAAGCCTGCCGGAGAGCACGCGATCTCTCCGGCAGGCATGCGAAAACCCATGCTGCATTCGCAGCACGGGCTTTTAAATTAAAGGAAATATGGTTTTTTAGATTTCGGCGATCCGAGGCACAAAGACGCGACTCCCCCCCCCGGGGCGGGTGAGGCGGTAGTTATATTGATTTTTGGTCGGTATGATCCCGATTTTGGTCATTTATAGTGGGTTGTGCCGTAATTTCACCGCAAAGTTAGCAACTTTTTTCCAAAGTCCGTTGTCTAATATTGCTTTTTTGGCTTCGTGATTTTCCCGCTTCCGTTTACAGTACCGGCTTTATCTGCGGCGGCTGGATCGTCACGTAGGGCGTGCCGTTGTCGTCGCAGGTCGAGACGATGCGCACGGCTTTCACCGGCCGGCCGGGCTTTAAAGTTATACTGCCCTTTTCCAGATCGCCCGCCCGTTCGTATGTAGTGCCGTCGTACGATACCTCGGCATAACCTGTAGTTATAATGGTTTTCGGCAACTGGCGGTTTCCCGTCTGTAAAAACATTTCGCGGCATTTCACCGGCTGTTCGTAGGTGTAGCGTATCCAGTCCTGTTGACGGCAGGCGCGGCGCGTGCGTGAAAGGCCCTTGTAGGTAGAGGCGTTCGTATAGGGGAACTGCGTACTTTCGCCCATCGAAGTCGTGATCGTCACGGCGGGCGCAATGGTCCTGTAATAGGATTTATCGGCTACGTAGGGGCTGCGTCCGGTCTTGTAGCGCGTCAGAAAACGGTACAGGTGAGGTTTGTCGGTGCGGACAGGACCCGTATAGCGGTGCTCTTCGGGCGAATCGCCTCTGAGGTAGAAGATTTCCGATCCGTCGTCCGCCGTTACGGTGAAGGCGCCCTCTTTGTAGCTTACTCTCGGCGGGAAGAGCCTGAAACGGATGCCCATGGCCGCCATGCGGTCGTAATGGGCGGTCAGTTCCTTGTAGTAAGCGTCCCACCCTTCGCTGTTGCCGCGCCATGCGATACGCGAGAGCGCGCAGATGCGCGGAAAACACATGTAGTCCAGATAGTCGGGCTTTTCAGGCTCGTGCGAAACGTATGCTTCGCTGAAGAACGTCCCTTGCAGGCCGATGACGTTGCGCATCTGCTCCTCGCTGAACCCTTTTTCCGTGAAGTCGAATCCGAAGACCTTTTTTGCGTCGAAGATCGCCGCCCAGTCGTGCCCGTCCTCCTGCGGCGTCTGCCGCATGTCGAAATAGAAGTATTCGCCCGGCATTACCACGGTCTTGTAGCCTTTTGCCGTGGCGTCGAGACATGCCTTGACGCTCTGCCAGCCGTATACGCGGCAGTCGTGCGTGAGATCGCCCGTGGTCACCGCTTCGTTCCATACGCCGGGACGCTTGCCGTTGGCCGCGAGGATCGCCGCCATGCGCTTCATGAAGAGGTCTTCCAGTTGGTGCGGATCGCTCATGCCCTGCCGGCTCATCAGCGCCTGACAGTCGGGACAGCGATTCCATTGGGTCATATCGACTTCGTCGCCGCCGATATGGATATACTCCGAGGGGAACAGCGCGCATAGTTCGCCGAGAATGTCGGTCAGCAGCGTGTAGTTCTCTTCGCGGGCCACGCACCAAGCCGAACGGTAATCGTAACCGTTGGTCGAAACCGTGTCGGGCGGATAGTTGCAGCGTATTTCGGGATGTACCGACGCGATGTTGCGGCTGTGTCCCGGCAGGTCGATTTCGGGGATGATTTCGATGTTGCGCACCGCCGCATACCGGATCAGGCCGCGCATCTCGTCCTGCGTATAGTATCCGCCGTATTTCTCGTCCCACTTGCCGTAGACCGGACGCACGGGCGAATCTCCGCCGCGGAAGCCGCCGATCTCGGTCAGCTCGGGGTGTGATTTGATTTCGATACGCCATCCTTCGTCGTCGGAAAGGTGAAGATGCAATTTGTTGATTCCGTGGTATGAAAGCAGGTCTATATAACGCTTTACTCCAGTTGTGTCGATCCACGTGCGGGCTACGTCCAGCATCATGCCGCGGTACGGGAAACGCGGCGCATCCTCGACTTTCGTGCAGGCGATCTCGACAGGAAGCGGACAGTTCTTGGCGTATATTTCGGCCGGCAGCAGCCGGAACAGGGCCTGAATGCCGTTGAATACTCCGCCGTACGAACCGCCTGCGATTTCGATCCGCTGTGGGAGCACCGTCAGGCGGAAGGCTTCGTCGCCCAGCGTCGGGTCTGTCGAAAGTACGATCGCATCGTCGGCCGACATACTGTCGCTGGCCTTTTCGACGTTGATATATTCGCGCAGGTAGGCGGCCAGCGGAGCCAGCGGCGTTTCGTAACAGAGCATCGTTCGTGGGCTGATGCGGCAGCTGCCGCTGTAAAAAGCCTGACGGGCCGGCGACGGCTGGGCGTGTGCCGTGAGTAAGGTGCAGAGCATGCCCGCGAGGGGAAGCAGGTATCGCAGTTTCATGGCGGTACGGAATTTTGTTTCGGGCAAAGTTACTTTTTTTCCGCCGAATTGCTACCTTTGCTGAAAATAAATTCCGGCATGGACGGGGTGCCTGCTGGCAGAACCGAATAAATTTGCCGTTGCGCGCGGTTCGCCTTATCTTAGCCGGAACAAAAAACGGCATGGACGGGCGACTTCGGCGGATCGGTTTTCCGGTTTGGCGCTCCCCTTTGCCTTAAATTGCGACTGAGAATGGAAGATAAACGACTGAAGGCTACGGCCCGTCTGCTCGAAGTGATGAACACGCTGCGCCGCGAATGTCCGTGGGACCGCGAGCAGACTTTCGATTCGCTGCGGAGCAATACCATCGAGGAGACTTACGAACTGGCCGATGCCATCACCGACCACAATATGGAGGGTATCAAGGAGGAACTGGGCGACCTGCTGCTGCATGTGGTGTTCTACTCCAAACTGGGCGAAGAGGCGGGAGCCTTCGATTTCGGTGAGGTCGCCGATGCGCTGTGCGACAAGCTGGTGTACCGTCATCCGCACGTTTACGGTGATATTCACGCCAATACGCCCGATGCGGTCAAGGAGAACTGGGAAGCCCTGAAACTCCGCAAGAAAAATCGCAAGAGCGGTACGCTGGGCGGCGTTCCCCGTTCGCTTCCCGCGCTGGTCAAGGCTTTTCGCGTGGGCGAAAAAGCCGCCGCGACGGGATTCGACTGGCAGCGGCGCGAAGATGTCTGGGACAAGGTGAAAGAGGAGATCGCGGAGGTCGAAGCCGAAATGCGTTCGGAAGCTTCTGACAGCAGGGAGAAGCTCGAAGGTGAATTCGGCGATCTGTTCTTCGCACTGGTCAATGCCTCGCGGCTCTACGGCATCGACCCCGAATCGGCGCTGGAACGTACGAACAAGAAGTTCATGCGTCGCTTCAATTACATGGAGGAAAAGGCTGCGGCCGAAGGATATACGCTCCATGAACTTCCGCTCGAAAAGATGGAGGAGTATTGGCAGGAGGCCAAACACGGGGAGACATTGAATAGCACGTGCCCGCGCTAAAGCCCAAGTCCCCTCCTCAGAGGGGATTTAGGAGAGGGGCAGACCTGAAAACACGGCTTTGCCGTGAATGTCCGCCCTCCGACACGCGGAGACGATACAAAAGCGAAGAAACATTTAACAGTATATAAACTTATGGCTTTGATTAAAGAGGTACGGGGACATACGCCCGTGATCGGTGAAAATACGTTTCTGGCCGAGACGGCCGTCATTCTGGGCGATGTGACCATCGGCCGCGACTGCTCGATCTGGTACAACGCCGTACTGCGCGGCGACGTAAACAAAATCATCATCGGCGACCGCACGAATATTCAGGACGGCGTGGTGCTGCACACGCTTTACGACGGCTCGCCGCATCCGTCGCAGACCATTATCGGCAGCGACGTGTCGGTGGGCCACAACGCCGTCATCCACGGTGCGCGCATCGGCGACAACTGCCTGATCGGCATGGGCGCTACCCTGCTGGACAACGCCGTCGTTCCGTCGGGCTGCATCATCGCGGCCAACGCGCTGGTGCTCTCCAACGCCCAGCTGGAACCCAATTCGGTGTATGCGGGCGTGCCGGCCAAGAAGGTCAAGGAGGTGACGCCCCAGCAGCGCGAGGAGATCATCCGCCGCACGGCTCACGACTACATGCTCTATGCGTCGTGGTTTAAAGAAGAGGCATAAAAGACAGCGCATGGGCCTGCAACCGAAATATTCCGACCTGATTCTCAATCTGCTGGTGGCGCTGGCTATCAGTCTGGTCGTTAATTTCTCCTATGTACTGCTGCTGATCGTCGATCAGAAGGGCGACGGCCAGCCGCGTCCGGCCAAGGCGAGCGTCATTGCGCGCGGCGAGGAGGGGACGCTGCGGGTGAGTCCCGACGGTCACGGTTATATCGTCTACGAGAACGGCGACAGCGTCTATGTGATGATGCAGCGCATCTACCGGATGAATCTGAAAGAGGGGGACCGTCTGGTGGCGAGTATAGCCGCGCCGCGCCGTCACGGGGCGCATCCGGTGATGACCGAACTGCGCATGCGCAACGGCGAGGAATTCGATTACAGCGCACTTTTCAACCGCCCTTCCAAGACGACGGAACTTGCCCTGCAGCTGTTTTATTATCTGGTCGTTTCGTTCATCATGCTTTCGATCCTCACCTCCGTCCGCCGCAGGTATACGCCGGGCCGTTTCGCACGTCACTGCATGTGGTGCGTGCTGGCCGCCGCCGTGCTGTATATGGTCGCGCCGGTTACGGAGTGGCGGTCGGGACGTATCATGCTCAATTTCATGGGCGACCATATTTTCGACTACATGCTGCTGCTGAAATGTTCGTTCGCCGTGGCGGTGTCGATGCTCTATGGCTGGGTCTATGTGCTCAACTCGAAGCAGCAGGCCGTCGTCATGGAGAATGAACGGCTCAAGAACGAAAACCTCACGACCCGCTACAATATGCTCGTGGGACAGATCAACCCCCACTTCTTCTTCAATTCGCTCAATTCGCTGGCGATGCTCGTGCGCGAGAGGCACGACGAAAAGGCGCTGACCTACATCGACCAGCTCTCCTATACGTTCCGCTACATTATCCAGAACGGACAGAGTACGCTGATAACGCTCGACGAGGAGCTGAAATTCGCCGAAGCGTACAGCTATCTCTTCAAGATACGTTACGCCGACAAGCTCTTCTTCGACATCGACATCGAGGAGAAATACCGCACGTGGACGCTTCCGGCGCTCTCGCTGCAGCCGCTGATCGGTAATGCCGTCAAGCACAACACCATAACCCGCAGCAAGCCGTTCCATGTTTCGATCCGCACCGAAGACAGCTGGCTGGTGGTGGCCAATCCCAAGGTGCCGAAACTCGAACCCGAACCTTCGACCGGCATCGGACTGGAGAATCTGCGCAACCGCTGGCAGCTGATAACCGGGCGCGACATCGAAATCATCGACACCGACAAGGAGTTCGTCGTGCGCATGCCGTTACATAACCCCCTTGCAGTATGAAAGCACTGATCATAGAGGATGAACCCGCCGCCGCGCTGAACCTGAAAACCATTCTGAAACAGGCGGCTCCCGATATCCGCGTCGTCGATACGCTCGAAAGCGTCGAGGAGAGCATCGATTGGCTGCGCGCCAATCCCCAGCCCGACCTGCTGTTCATGGATATTCATCTGGCCGACGGCGATTCGTTCCGCATATTCAACGCCGTGGAGATCACGGCGCCGGTGATCTTCACGACGGCTTACGACCGCTATGCACTGGAGGCGTTCAAAGTGAACAGTATCGATTACCTGCTCAAACCGCTCAACGCGGCCGACGTGCAGCGGGCGCTCGACAAGCTCATGCGGCTGTCGAAGGGCGAGCGCAGCGATTACGGCTCGCGCGTCCGCACGCTGGCCGCAGCGCGCCGCGAGCAAACCTTTCTGGTGCATGTGCGCGACAAGATTATTCCGCTCAAACGCGAGGACATCGCATTCTGCTATACGTATAACGAGAAGATGACGGCCTATACCTTCGCCGGGGAATCCTATCCGCTCGACAAAACGCTCGAAGCGCTGCAGGCCGTATTGCCGGAGGCCGATTTCTTCCGCGCCAACCGTCAGTTCATCGTGGCGCGCCGCGCCGTGAAGGAGATCGCCGTATGGTTCGGCAGCCGTCTCGCGCTGAGTCTCGTGCTCGAAACTCCCGAGCGCATCGTCATTTCCAAAGCCCGCGCTCCCGAATTCAAGGCGTGGCTTACGTCCGTTCAACCCGCCGAATAGGTGTTTGACCCTGAGCTTCGGGCGTTTGACCCGCACCCCGGTTCCGTTTGTCCGGTTTGGCCTTACCTTTGCATCAGAAGGGAACCGAATCGGGTTCCGATTAACGGATTGAATTAACTATTGACATTTGAGATTATGAAAAAGAGAATTTTTGCAGCCGCAATGGCCTTGTGCCTGCTGGCCGGAACGAGCGCTTTCGCACAGGATTCGAAAAAGGTTCCGATGACTAAGGAACGGCCTACCGCCGAGCAGATGGCCAAAGGCCGGACCGAGCGTATGGCTGAGAAACTGAACCTCAATGAAACGCAGTCGAAACAGCTTTATGAAATCAATCTGCAGGATATAAAGGACATGCAGAAGCAGGCCGAACAGATGCGCGCAAACCGCAAGGCGCAGGCCGAGAAGATGAAAGGCATCCTCACGCCCGAGCAGTTCGAGCAGTGGAAGCAGATGCAGGACCCCCCCGGCATGAACCGCGGTCCTCAAGATGAAGGACGGCAGAGGCCGTGACGCCGGCATGCGGGACGGGCAGAAATGCGACAGGCCGTGCGCGGATGTGGATAAAGGTGGTGAGAAGTGTGACAAACCGTGCTCCAAGAAGGACAAAAGGAGAAAAAGTAAGGTTAGGAACATCGACCGGTTTGTTACAGTCGAGGCGTCGGTTGTCGGCTGACGCCCCTTTTTTGGCGATTCACCCCCTGTCGGAGAGCGGTATGCGATAAAAAAGTTATCTTCGCATGCGCAAAATCAGAAAGTACACAGAACATTTAAAATGAAACGGCTACTACTCTCAACCCTATTCCTGCTTTTCGCCGTCGCCGCCTTTGCCCAAAAAGGAGCGGTCAGCGGAACGGTGCTCGACGCCGATACCGGCGAAAGCGTTGCCGGAGCCGTGCTGGAGGTCGCTCCGGTCGAAACTCCGGATCAGAAACAGTATTTCACTTCCGGCTATAAAGGCGCCGTGGCGATTCCCTCGCTGCCCTACGGTGAATACAAACTCACCGTCTCGTTCCTCGGTTACAACAATTATGAAACCACCTTCAAGGTGGCGGCCGGCAAACAGAATATAGGCACGATCGAACTCAAGCCGGGCGTACGGATCGAGACCGTCGTCAAGGAGGCCAAGGCGCTGCGTACCTCGCAGAAGGGCGATACGGTAAGTTACAATGCGGGAGCCTTCCGGGTCACCAGCGACGCCGATGTCGAGGGCCTGCTGAAGAAGATGCCCGGTATCACCGTATCGGACGGTACGGTCGAAGCGCAGGGCGAGGAGATCAAAAAGATTTTCGTCGATGGCAAGGAGTTTTTCGGCGAGGACGTAACGACGGCCATCAAGTCGTTTCCGGCGCAGGCCGTGGACCGTGTGGAGGTCTATAACAAGCTGAGCGACGCGGCCGAGTTTTCGGGTATGGACGACGGCGAAGGTTACAAGGCCCTCAACATCGTTACGCATGCCAATATGCGTCAGGGACAGTTCGGCAAGCTCTATGCCGGTTACGGTTACGACGCCGAAACCAAGACCGAAGCTAAAAACAAATACGTCATAGGCGGCAACGTCAATATCTTCAACGGCGACAGCCGCGTGTCGGTTATCGGCCTGTTCAACAACATCAACCAGCAGAATTTCTCGTTCGAGGATATTCTGGGCGTTTCGGGCAGTTCGGGCCGGGGCCGCCGGGGCAGCGTAGGCCAATATATGATGCGTCCCCAGAGCGGTGTGGCGTCGGTTAACGCCATCGGCGTAAACTATTCCGATACGTGGGGCAAACGCGATCAGGTGTCATTTCAGGGCAGCTATTTCTTCAACAATACCGATACGAAGAACCGTTCGACGATCGACAAATGGTACGAGTCGCCGATGCCGGTGGATACGCTCTCGACGCGCGGCTATTCGGATACGGAGTCGTACAACCACCGTTTCAACGCCCGTCTGGAGTGGAAAATCTCCGAGAACCAGAATCTGATGATCCGTCCGAGTTTCAGCTATCAGTCGAACGACCCGCTGAGCACGACGCAGGGCTGGCAGTTCGGTGAAAGCGGTTACAGCCGCACCGAGAATATGAGCGACGCCCTGCGTCACGGTTACAATGTGCGGACGAATGCCGTTTACCGCACCAAACTGGGTAAGGACGGCCGTACGATCACGGTGGACGGCGACGTGAATTACTCGGACAACACCAACAATTCGAACTCCTTCTCGAACGTACTGCCGATCTCGGATACCCGGCCCGGCGGTATCGACGCGCCGTGGGGATGGGATACGACGGGCTACACGCGTCTGCGCTACCTGCGCAACCTCGCGCCGTCGAGCAGCTACCGCCTGCGCGGACAGTTCACCTACACGGAACCCGTCGCCAAATATGCGCAGGTAAGCCTTCAGTACCGTATTTCGTACGATTATCAGGAGCGCGACAAGAAATCGTATATCACCGGCGCGGATTATTCGGTTGCGGGACTGCTCCCCGACGGGGCGCTTTCGAACTCTTACCAAAGCAACTACCTGACGCAGAGCGCAGGTCCCGGCTTCCGCTATTCGAAAGAGCGCAACACGTTCATCGCCAATGTTTTTTACCAGCGTTCGTCGCTCGATGGACAGGGCGTCCGGGACGATGCCGACAAGATCAGGCATACGTACAACAACGTGACCTATTTCATGATGGGACAGCTGAACATCAACCGCGAGAATTCGCTGCGGCTGTACATATCCTCCTATACCGACAACCCGTCGATCACCGATCTGCAGAACGTGGCCGACGTATCGGACGCTCAGAACATCACCAAGGGTAATCCCGATCTGAATCCGACCTACAGCCATCGCGTTAATTTCCATTATATCAATTCCAACGTCGAGAAGGGCCGGACGTTTATGTGGATGTTTTCCATGCAGAACACCTCCGATTACAATGCGACGCATGTGGTGTCCAATCCCGGTACGATTACTTTGGGCGGCGTGCAGTACAAGCCCAACTACTACTCCACGCCCGTCAATCTCGACGGTTACTGGAGCCTGCAGACGCACCTGAGCTACGGTTTTCCGATCGGCTTCCTGAAGAGTAACTTCAATGTGATGGCGGGTGTCACCTATTCGCTTACGCCGAGCATGCTCGGCGGCGAGGTGGACGCCGACGGCTTCATCACGGGCGGCAAGCGCAACGACACGAGCAATATCGGTTACGACTTCAACACGGTGCTGGGCAGCAACATATCGGAAAACGTGGACTTCACGCTCTCGTGGAACGGCACCTACAACGAAGCGACCAACTCGCTGGGCGAGTCCGGTTCTAAAAACCGCTACTTCAACCACACGGCGCAGGGTAACATGAAGTTCGTCTTCCCGCTGGGTTTCACCTTTACGGGCAGCGTGGCTTACACGCAGTATATCGGCTTTACGAACGATTACGACGATTCGTACCTGCTCTGCAACGCATGGATCGGCAAGAAGATATTCAAGAACAAGCGCGGCGAAATCATGATCGGCGTGAACGACATCTTCAACCAGAACAAAGCTTTCGCCCGCACCACGGGTTCCGGATGGACGCAGAATGCGACCAACAGCGTGATCGGCCGTTATTACATGGTGCAGTTCACCTACAATCTGCGTAGATTCGGCAAGAAAGGATCGAAGAATATTTCCGATTACGACGGAGCCGTGCAGTCTTCGGGATCGCGCCGCATGGGACCCGGCGGTCCGGGCGGTCCTCCCCCGTCGCCGGGCGGTTTCCTCGGTCCGCGCTAACCGACTGCCGGACTCGGTCCGTGTATGTCGCAGTCCGGGTCTGACAAAACAAAAATAAAATTCGGCGGGAGTCTTGCTGTACAGCGGCTCCCGCCGAATTTTTTCGTGTTACGATATATTGGAGTACGGCACCGGCGTTGCTGCGCCAGATTATTCCCGTTTCTTCCCTTTGTTTATATACGAAGGAGGCGGCAGCAGGCTCGTAAATTCGTCCGTGTCGTAAATGCACTCTCCTGCTTCCATGCGGGGGTCTCCGTAAGTCGTCAGCACATTGTCGAGCCGGGCGGACAATTCCTTCAGAATCTTACTGTAAGCCGGATCGCCTGCCAGATTGCTGACTTCGCCCGGATCGGCTTTCAGGTCGTAAAGTTCTTCGTAAGGGCGTAAGCCGAACGCCAGATCGACGTAATATTTGTACGCCGGATCGTACAGCACGCTTTTATACCACCTTTTCGTCGGTCCGGCGTCTATGTCTTTCAGGTCCTGCGTTCCGGTCCCGATACGGCCTATGGGTAGCCGGTCGGGTTTGAAATTGCGGATGTATTTATAGCGGTCGGTTACGATCGCCCGCTGAGGGTAAGGCAGATTGCCTTCGCGTGCGTCGTGGACATGGCGTTCGCGGCCGGTCACGACATAAGTGCGGGCTGGGTCCACCTGACCGCTCGCCTGCTGTTCGAGAATCCCCTTGATGCTTTGTCCCGTCATTACCGCCGGCACGGAAGTCTGCCCGAATTCCAAAAACGTGGGCGCAAGGTCCATCAGGTTTACGAAGTCGCTCACTACCCTGTTGCCGGGCACCGAAGGCGGATAGCGGACGGCCAGCGTCACGCGTGTTCCCAAGTCGTAAAGGTTGCATTTGGCGCGTGGAAATCCGGGAATTCCATGGTCGCCGCTTACTACGACGATCGTATTGTTCAGCTCGCCGCGTTCTTCCAGAATACGGAGAATGATGCCCAGTCCGGCATCGAAAGCCTGACATTCGCCGAGATAGTCGCAGAAATCTTCCCGAATGACTCCGACATCGGCCAGTCCTGCGGGCAGTTTCCCCTGCAGATCGTCGGGATTGAGTCCCCACAAGGCCCGTCCCGATCCCTGCGCCCAATCGCGGTGGGTATTCGTCGGACCCCACCAATAGCAGAAGGGTTTATCGTCGGAATTGGCATCGAGGAAATCGCGGAAATTTTCGGCTACTTCGTCGTAAAGTTCCTGTTTGCGTTTCTCGTAATTGGCGGGACCGGCGGCGGTCACCTCCTCCGAGAACGAATTGAATTTGTTGCCGTGCCCGCGATACTGGTTGCGATTGCCTCCGTAAGGCGCATTGAGTACGATTCCGGGTGCCCATGCCTTGTAGGTGAAACCTACGAAATAACCGTTTTCTTCCAGCAGCAGCGGATAACTCGGGATCGAAGTGTCCCACTCGGCGCCGAATAGGATCGCGCCTTTGCCCGTGCGCCAGAAATACTGGCCCGAAAGAACGGAACTGCGGCACGGCGTCGATGACGGGGCCGGGACATGCGCATTGGTGAATAGTACGCCTTCGCGGGCTATCCGGTCGATGTTGGGCGTCTTTATCAGGCGGCAGATCGCATCCTGTTCTACTTCCCCGTAGATCGACGCGTAACGGCCGTAGTCGTCGCCGAAAGCGAAGACGATGTTGGGTCTTGCTGCGGGGGCAGGCGGTTCCGGTTGGGTTTCCGGTGCGAGGGGCTCCCGGTCCGGTGTCGTCGCACAGGCCAGCGCGGTCAGCGGAAGTGTCGCCAGCGACGTCAGATAGGTGTTTATTTTCATGGTTTTAGGATTCTTTTTCGCCGGTAAAAAGCGGTTGGGTGTCGTGTTCTTCATAGGGACCGAAGGGGGACCCCGAAGTGGAAATCAGCACGCCCGCACGGTGCTGCCAATAGGGAGCCGACTGCTGACGGCCTGCGGCATAGAAGATATACCAGCTGCCGTTGATGTAGTGCAACTCCGGCGCCCAGTGTTGGGCGACGTTCCACTTGTCGGATGTCAGGGCCGGAGGCGTCCAGACTTTTTTGCGGGCCTGTTCCCATGTTATTTCCGTCCCTGCGTCATCGACGAATTTGGTCATGTAAGGCGATTCGGTGACCCAGATCCCCCGCTGAATCGAGCGGCAGGTATAGTACTTGCCGTCGTGTTTGACGATCCACGGATCGGCTCCCTCTCTCACCGGATTGAGGAAAGTCGGGCTGCCGTCCGCGATACCGAACGAATTGTCGATTGCCGTTTCTCCCGACGGGCGTGTCTGAGGAACGGACATATCGGGTGCGATGCCGAAATCGGGATCGCCGTTTGCATCGAAGACGAATTTTTTGAAAAAGACTTTGCGGTCGTCCCATCCGCCTTTGGGGAGCGTTTTGGAGTGGTAATTGATCCAGTATTCCATGTCGTCGGGCGAAGTGGTGAAGCTGGCGTGCCCTGCGCCGTAGACCTCGTATCCCAGACCGTCGGCCGAGGTGACGCCGGTGAATACGGGCGTCTCTTTTTTTGTCCACGATGCGGGGTTCAGCGGCGCCGACCGGTCGGTCAGGCGCAGTTGCCCCATTTTGTAATGGACGGTCCACGATCCCCGCGTCGAATAGATAATGAATACGTCGTTGTCGTGTTTCAGAATTTCCGGGCCTTCGAGCAGCGAAAAATTTTCGCCCTGAGCCAGCTCCCATGATTTTTCGGGTGAAGAGAGCAGTACGCGCTCGCCCAGCCGCACTTTGGGAGCCTGATCGTGAAACGTCATTTCGGCGATGTAGAGGTACTGTCCGGTGCCCTCGCGGTTTTCATAGTATTTGTCCCAGCCCGACCATACGGCGTAATATTTACCGTCGATTTCGAGAGGGGTCATATCTATAGCCCACATATTCACGCCTTGGGTTTCCTCCTCTTCTTCTTCGTCATCGTCATCGGGCTCTCCGGTCGGATATTCGAAATTATCGGGCAGCGGCGACGGCGCTCCCAAGTCTTCGGTTTTGCCGCAGGATACCGCGGTGAAGGAGACCAGTATCAATATAACAAAGTATTTTTTCATGTTCTTCGGTTTCTATGTTTATGCTTGTTATCCTATCGGCGGCTTATCCACGGCGTCGGGTCTTTTTTCTGACGGCCCGGATTCTGGTGTGCAATCGCTTCCATTTCGGTTGCCTGACCGCGGTCGCCTTGACTTTTCATCCATTCCGACAGCTTGCGCGAAAGATTTTTCTTTATCTCTGCATATTTCTTCTCTTTGGCGAGGTTATGCAGTTGATCGGGGTCCTTTTCCCTGTCGTAAAGTTCTTCGGCTGGACGAAGATAGTATTTTTTTACCAAAATGGCAGCGCGTTTGTCGGTGCGGGCCCGTTCGACCCATGACCGCCACAACGGATCCTCCATGTCGGTAGTCGCACTGCGGAATTCGACTTCGGGGGTCAGGTTGCGGATGTAGATATAGCGTCCGTCGCAGATCGAACGTATGGCGTAATATTCCGATCCTTTGTTCGTGCCGCGTGTGGTCTGCACGCCGTATACTTCCGTTTTGAAGTCGTTTTGTTCGCTGGTGAGGAGTTTGCGGAAGCTGCGCCCGTCCAGATCTTCGACGGGAGCGCCGCCGGCGATGTCGATCATCGT
>JAJPZH010000282.1 GCA_021204515.1 Alistipes sp.
CTCCTCACGTGAGACGTAGTCCCAAAAATAGGTGCATGTCTTATCGGTCGGAGTGATATAAACCCGTGCGGTCGTGGTGCCTACCTGTGTCGCTGTAATGTCGAATTCGCAATCGACGGGGTGTACCGCGGCGGTTTTGAATGCTGTTTTGATCAGTTCGGTCGTCGCTGTGCCGTCCTGCGTGATGCCGAAAGCATAAGCATAATATTCCGTGTCGCTTTTCAGTCCTGCAGCGCGCTGTCTGCTGGTACCTTTGAATGTGTACTTTGCGAGTATGGTTTCGAAATCCGTTTCGAAGTATTCGGCCAGCTGCCGGAAATATTCGATGTCACCGGCGATGTATTCATCGTCGGTCGCATATTGGTCGAACGATGCTTTGTCCACGATCATCGCGACATACGATTCGTCGTCGGACGACGGGGTCCAGACGATGTCGGCGGTCCACGTCGTCTCGCCTGAAACCGTAATTACGAAGGGTGCCGGAGCGGGTTCTGGTTCCGGTTCCGGCTCCGGGGCGGGATTGCCGCCTTCGGGACTGTCGCTGCATGCCGCGAAAAACAGGAACGCAAGGAGCATAGGCAGAAATAAATAGCTGTATTTCATAGCTGTATGTCTGTTTCTGCGGATTAGAATGCGTACATGGCACGTACATAGGTGTCGCCTTCGGGGGCGTCCATCATATCGCCTATGGAAGCGGGCCCCGAGCTGGAGAGGTAGACGGTCAGGGCCGATCCTTCGCTGGCTTCGGTCGAGGACCAATAGTAGTTGTATTTATTGATTGCGGTGCCGCCGTTGGCCGAAAGCGTCAGGTTTATGACATCGAGGTTGCCCATGAACAGGAAGGCTTCCTTGCAGGCGGGCATATACCAGCCGCTGCCATGATCTACGCACCATTTGAATCCGGGAAATGCGGATAAGTTACTGTTGTAGTCTTTCGCTTTCTGCGTATTCGCTTTGCCGTCCGTCTCGCTGTCGCATCCGATGCTGATAGTTCCCGATGCCCACAATTTGACGGCCTCGTCCATCGAGATTATTTTGCCGTTGGCTCCGCCGTTGCTGACTTCTACGACTACGCCTTTGACGCCTTCAACGTCATACAGGTCGCCTACGGACCATACTTTGGCAGCCTGCTTGACAGTAACCGTGCACTTGGCTGTCAAGCCGTTGGCCGAGGTCGCCGTGATGGTCGTTTCGCCCGGTGCTACGGCCTCAACGGTGCCGTTGTCCGTAACAGTCGCTGCCGCTTTGTTTGAGGTGCTCCATTTTACGCTGGGGTCGGTGGCGTCCGAGGGGGTGATGGTGGCTTGCAGCTGCTGAGTCTGCCCGACGTTGAGTTCCAGCGTCGTTTTGTCGAGCGAGATGCCCGTGACGGGGACGCTTACGGTTACGGTGCAGGTGGCTGTCTGTTCTCCGATTTTGGCCGAAATAGTGGCGGACCCTGCGGCTGCTGCCGTGACGGTACCCTTATCGACGGTAGCGACCGAGGCATCGCTTGTTTCCCAAACCACATCGTCGTATTGGGCGTCGGCAGGCGTTACGGTAACCGTCAGTTTTTCCGATTGTCCGCGGTCGAGTGTTAATGTTGTCTTGTCGAGCGAGATGCCGGTGACGGGGACGTTCACCGTTACGGTACAGGCAGCGGTCTGTCCGCCTGCTGAGGCTGAAATGGTGGCGGAGCCAGCAGCTACGGCCGTAACGATACCTTTGTCAACGGTGGCGACGGAAGCGTCGCTCGTCTGCCATTCTATACCGTCGTATTCGGCGTCGGAGGGGGTTACGGTTGCGGTCAGCTTTTCCGATTGTCCGCGCTCGAGGGCCAATGTGGTCTTGTTGAGCGAAATGCCGCTTACCGCGATCGGATCGTCGTCGCTGCATCCGTTGCCGAATGCCGTTACACCGCACAGGGTGAGGACTAAGAAGAATTTTTTCATAGTTTTGAGATTTAATTATAAAAGGAGAATGTGACGCATCTTTTATTCCGGGGCGTTTTTTCTGCAGAGACAGTCTGTCCGGCTGATGCGGAAGGTGTGACCTGACAGAGTGCGTATCCCGGAGGTGATAAATTTGTTTTGACTAACTGTTTAACAAATGTACCGTATTTGGCGTGGTTATCTGCAAATCCGAGTCGCCGGTTGGTAAATGTTCGAGTCGAACTGTAAGCTGGTACAAGCCTTTATGTGCTATTTTAAAAGACTGTATGTTTTATTTATTCGAAGATTTTAATTATCGGCGTTTTTTTTTTGTAAAGAGTGATATTTTTCAACATTTTTTCAACAGCCGGATGACTCCGGCCGAATCGTATAAAATTCTCCTAAAACAGAAGACCGGAAATGCGGGGCGGCGCAGGCGGTTCTGATTGTTTTCAGGAACTGCAATAGGGTGTACGGCGTGCCGGATCCGGTTTTTTGATTCGGATCGGAACGGAAATACATCATTATTTGCGATGCGGGGTGTTCTGTTTTGTCATTTTTATTTTTTTTACGTACATTTGAACAATTTAAAAT
>JAJPZH010000195.1 GCA_021204515.1 Alistipes sp.
GCCCGACAAGGAGCAGGAGGGCGACCCGCAGGGAGAGCCGCAGCCCGTTCCGGCCGGCATTTCGCCGCAGGAGCAGGAGCAGATGCTCGACGCCATTCAGGCGCAGGAGGACCGCACGCAGGACAAACTCAAGGAGAAACAGGGCGTCGTGGTGCGCGGATCGAAAAACTGGTAAAAAAGAGGAACTATGCATTTCGCATCACCATATTATCTGTGGCTGTTGTCGGCGCTCGTGCCGATGATCGCCTACTACGTGTGGCGTACGCTGCAGGGCGGCACGTCGATCCAGATTTCGAGCGTCGAAGGGGTCGTGCGAGCGCCGAAGACCGTGCGCTACTGGCTGCGGCACCTGCCGTTCGTACTGCGGCTGGCGGCGCTGGCCCTGCTGATCGTGGCGCTGGCGCGTCCGCAGGACGTCGAGCGCCTTTCGCGCACGAACACCGAGGGCATCGACATCATGCTGGCCATCGACGTTTCGGGTTCGATGCTGGCGCGGGACTTCCGTCCCGACCGCATCACGGCGGCCAAGGAGGTGGCCGGATCGTTCATCGCGGACCGTTACGGCGACCGCATCGGACTGGTGGCCTTCGCGGGCGAAGCCTTCACGCAAAGCCCGCTGACGACGGATCAGGGAACGCTCCAGACGCTGCTGGCACGCATCCGCAGCGGACTGATCGAGGACGGCACGGCCATCGGCAACGGACTGGCCACGGCGATAAACCGCCTGCGCGAGAGCGAAGCCAAGTCGAAGGTCATCATCCTGCTGACCGACGGCGTGAACAACCGCGGCGAGATCGCGCCCCAGACGGCGGCCGAGATCGCCAAGGCGCAGGGCATCCGCGTCTACACGATCGGCGTCGGCACCGAGGGCATGGCCCCCTACCCCGCCGTGGACATCTACGGCACGCCGACCGGAGGAACCGTCATGGCGAAGGTCGAAATCGACGAGAAAACCCTCAGGTCGATCGCCGAGCAGACGGGCGGACAATATTTCCGCGCCACGGACAAGGCCAAGCTCAAGGCCATTTACGACCAGATCAACCAACTGGAAAAGAGCAAGGTGGAAGTTACGGAACACGTCACCTACCACGAGCAGTTCCTGCTCTGGGTGCTGGCGGGTCTGGGGCTGCTCGTGCTGGAGTTCCTGTTCTCGAATCTGGTGTTGAAAAGAATACCGTAAAACGTAATTTGCAATGTTTAGATTCGCAAATCCGCAATATTTCTGGCTGCTGCCGGTCGTTCCGGCGCTGATCCTGCTCTTCTGGCTGGCGGCGCGCAACCGCCGCAGGCGGCTGGAGCGCTTCGGACACCTGCAGGTATTGGAAGAGCTGATGCCCGAAGTATCGACCGGGCGCGTGGCGCTCAAATTCATCCTCTTCTGCGCGGCGGTCACGCTGCTCATACTGGCGGCGGCGCGCCCGCAGTTCGGGTCGAAACTCCGCGAGGAGAAAACGCAGGGCGTCGAAATGATGCTGGCGGTCGATGTCTCGAACTCGATGCTGGCCGAAGATTTCGAACCCAACCGGCTGGAGAGGACCAAATACGCCATCAACAAGCTCTTCGACGGCCTGCATCAGGACCGCGTGGGACTGATCGTTTTCGCCGGGGAGCCGAAGGTGCAGCTGCCGATCACCTCGGACTACCGCATGGCCAAGGCTTTCGCCAAACGTATCGACCCGTCGCTGGCGGAGGTGCAGGGAACGGCCATCGGCAAGGCGCTGTCGCAGGCGCTGATGTCGTTTTCGGGCGAAACCGAGGAGAATCACAGCCGCGTCATCATTCTCATCACCGACGGCGAGAACCATGAGGACGACGCCGTGGCGGCCGCACGGCGCGCCGCGGAGATGGGCATACGGATTTACACCATCGGCATCGGTACGCCCGAAGGCGCTCCGATTCAGATCGGCGGCGAATTCATCAAGGACGAGAAGGGCGACATGGTCGTTTCGAAACTCAACGAAGAGATGCTGGCCCAGATCGCCGACATCACGGGCGGAGCTTATGTCCGGTCGAGTAAGCAGTCGATCGGTCTGGACGAAATCGTGAAGAGCATCAACGAGATGGAGCAGAGCGAGCTGTCGGTGATGCGCTTCGAAGAGTTCAACGAACAGTACCAGTATCTGCTGCTCGCGGCAATCGTGTTGCTGCTGGCGGAGTTCCTGCTGCTCGACCGCCGCAATCCGCTGCTGGCGCACTTCAACATTTTCAGGGAATAACCTAACTCCGGAAAGAATTTTATCCGTAAAAAATACGGAAACGACGGAAATGGGGAGACGAATCATCGTCTCCCCATTCCGTTTGCCGCATACGGCGGGGCAGGAAGCAATAAAAAACAAGGATGCGGCCGGCGGGAGAATCGTTGGAGGAACGGTTCTGCCTGTCAATATTTAATAATAAAACAATCGGATAAAAAGCTTTACTGCACCTATTCCGAAATCCGCCACCCCTCTCAGAAGAGTTTTCAGGGCAATTTTAGACAAATTATTCGGCAAAAATGGAACAAAACAGCGGCAAAATTATTATATTTGAACCGATCACTTAGTTTCACTTAACCAATTTCTTTAAAGCCTTGCCATGAAAAAAATTCTTCTGATGATTGTGCCGCTAATGGCACTGATCGGATGTTCGTACGACGATACGGACATCCAGAAAAGGTTGGACGACCTCGACGGTCAGCTCACCGAACTGCAGGCGCTCGTCAAGGCGCTCAACTCCGACGTCACAACGCTCAAGGAGCTCGTCGCCGGGAAACGGTTCATCTCGGACGTACAGCCCGGCGAAGAGGGCGGTTACGTCATCACGCTGGTCACCGCGGCCGGCGAAACCTCGACGATAACCATCAGCGACGGAGAAGACGGAACCTCGTCGTTTATCGGCGTAAAGCAGGATTCCGACGGAATCTACTACTGGACGCTCAACGGCGACTTTATTCTCGACAACGGCAAAAAACTTCCCGTATCGGGCGCCACTCCCGAATTCAAGATCGAGAACAGCCACTGGTTGGTATCCTACGACAACGGTGTGACGTGGACCGACTGCGGACAGGCCCAGACGGACCAGAATCTGTTCAAGTCCGTCGCCACGAGCGAAGACGGCAAACTGGTTTACCTGACGCTGGCCGACGGAACGGTGCTGACGTTCGAGTTGTACGTGCAGTTCGGCATCGCGTTCGACACGACCTCCGCGACGATCCGCGTGGGCGAGACGACGGAAATTCCCTTCACGCTGACCGGAGCCGACGGCAAAACCGACATTCAGACCCTCGCCGACGGCGCATGGAAAGCCGAAGTGAAACGCACGGACAACGAGGGCGGAACGATCGCCGTAACGGCTCCCGGCGACAGCTCGACCGGCAAGGTCATCGTACTGGTCAGCGACGGCGACGCCAAGACGCTGATGCGTACGCTGACATTCGTGTCGGGCGTGCTGAACGTCTCGACCTCCTCGAAGGAAGCGACGGCCGCAGGCGGCCCCGTAACGGTCGATGTCGAGACCAATCTGGATTATACGGTAGCGATTCCCGAAGCCGCGAAATCATGGATTACACAGGTAGAAACAAGGGGGGGGGAAATCCGGACCGAAACCCTGACCTTTAACGTCGCCGCCAACACGGAAACCCAGTCCCGCAGCGCAGGCATCGAGCTGATAGCGGGAGAAACGGTGATCGAAACCATTCTGATCTATCAGGAAGCCTATTACGACCCGGCCCATATGGTGCTCAAGGTCGAAGCGAAGGAATACAGCAGCAGCAGCACCTACAACAACAAGGTTTACCTGCCCCTCTACGGCGCCGTGGACGTCACGGTCAACTGGGGCGACGGCCAGAGCGAGCAGATCGCAGCCACGATCTCGACCGCAGCCGCGATGCCGAACCACACCTACGCCGAATCCGGCACCTATCACGTAACCATAAGCGGAACCGCGGAAAAACTCTACGGAAACCTCATCAACAAAACCGTGGCCCCCGCCATCCTCGAAGTCAGACAATGGGGTAAACTCGGCATGACGACGATGGAATACGCATTCTCCAACAACACCTCGCTCGTAACCGTGCCCCTGCCCGAAGAGGGCGCTTTTGCCGCCGTCACTTCGGTCGGAAACATGTTCTCAGGGTGTACGAAGCTCGAAACCGTACCCGAAGAACTGCTGGCCGGCGCGCCCGAAGTCACCTTGATCGCCTCGATGTTCTACGGCTGCACGGAGCTGAAAACCGTACCGGAAAGACTCTTCGAAAAGACGACAAAAGTCACCTCGGCAGCCAGTCTGTTCAGCGGCTGCACGGCGCTGGAAAGCGTTCCCGCAGGACTGCTGGCCGACATGCCCGCTCTGACCAACCTCGGAAGCATCTTCAACAACTGCGCATCGCTCAAGAGCATTCCCGAAACATTCTTCGCCAATCAGACGGAAGCAAACAGCCTCTCGTCGGGATTCTACGGCTGCGCGGCACTCGAAACCCTGCCCGCAGAGCTGTTCAAGAACATGACCAAGCTCACCAATGTCGCATCGCTGTTCAAGGGGTGTGCAAATCTCAAAAGCGTTCCCGCAGGACTGTTGGACACCTTCACGGAGGTCACCAATATGACAAACCTGTTCAGCGGCTGCAAAATGCTGGGGGATCTGCCCGACGACATCTTCAAAAACATGGGAAAGGCCAAGTCGGGCGGCTATCTCTACGAAGGATGTATCGGCATGACCAAATTCCCCTCGCTGAAGAACTGCGTCTCGCTGGAGAGCGTCCCGGCACTTTGGAAAGACTGCACGCAGCTCGTGGAGGCGCCTGCGGACTACTTCCCCGAGAGCGTGAAGAACGGCATATCGGCCGCTTACATATTCAGCGGCTGTACGGCGCTCAAGACCGTTCCCCAAGGGCTGTTCAAAGATTTCGAGTCGGTTACGACCATCAGCCAGATGTTCCTCAACTGCACGTCGCTCGAATCGCTCCCCGCAGACATCTTCGACGGCATGAAGAAGATCTCTTCGGCAGGCGCGGCATTCAGCAGCTGCACCGCCTTCACCGGCGAATCGCCCTACACGATGGTACAGGACGGCGACCAGCAGGTCAAGGTACACCTCTACGAACGCACGAATTACCCCGACATCTTCGGCGCCACGATCTTCACTTCGGCCAGCAGTTACAAGGATACCTTCGAGGGCTGTACGCAGATGGCAGATTACGCCGATATTCCGATCGCATGGGGCGGCATCAGCGACGGCACGAAAGCCAAACCGACGCTCAAACTGACGGTCGCGCCCACCGAAGGCAAGGAGTACTACCAGCTGACGTGCATCGTCAAGAGTACGGAAATGAAATCGGGGAAGATTCTCTGCACGACCAAAGCGCTGCTCCCGGAACTGATCGAGCAGATGGAGACGCTCGAACAGGTGATGAACCGCTACGGAAACTCCATCAGTTCGACCGCGGTGACTGAGGCGAATTCGGAAGCCGGAGCCACGTTCTATTTCAACGTCAATGCCGATACCGACGTCGTCTTCCTCGCGTCGGGCACCAACGCCCACGGCACGACGATCGAACAGACCGAAGTGAAGATACCCGCCGTACCCGCCGGCGATGCCGACTACGAGCGTTATATCGGCACGTGGACCGTGACCACGACCTCGTCGGAAATCAACAAACAGCCCCAGACATACACCGTGGAGATTACGCCTTACCGCACCAACGAAAGTTTCAAAGTCAAGGGCTGGGGTATCACGACGCTGGGCGACGATTATCCCTTCCTGCTCAAATACAATGAGGACGGAAACGTCACGATTCCGACGTCCGACCCGCAGGGCATGTACGGACTGACGGCATACGTATACCTCAAGTATCACTTCAACGACCCCACGCAAACGCCTTCCTACCCGCTCTACACGACAACTCAGGAGCTGATTACGGGCAACTACGACGCGGCAAGCAACTCGGTGCGGTTCGAAGGCCAGAAGTTCATCTACAACGAGATCGAATACACCGTATGCGGCGCCGAATACGCCATCTATTCGAGCGGCCAGTATGTCGTCTGGCAGGACCTCTTCAAAGCCGGATATACGGTGCAGGATTATGGGATCGGGCCTTACACGATGACCAAAAATTCGTCGGCCGTCTCGCAGGCCGGAGTCAAGGCTGACGCCGACACCGGCATCGCACCGCTCGCCGGGACGGATATGCCGAAAGCCGCAACGCCGACGGGCGTACAGCGGCTGATCCGCAAGTAACGACACACCGAAGGTCCTCAGGGGACCCGTTAAAAAGAGGGATGCGGCCTTGAAAGGCCGCATCCCTTTTCGCAAAACGAGCGTTCCGGAACGGTTACTCGACGATGATTTCGTCGGTGAAGATCCAGCCGCCGGGACGGCCGTTGTGACGGGCTTTCAGGCGGATGTAACGCGCCTCGGCATTGCCCGTCCAGCCGAACTCCTTATAGCAGTCCTGCTTGAATTCGACCGGAATGTCGTTCCCGACCGTAGCAAGGGGCGTGAAGTGCTCGTTGTCGTCCGAGATCGAAAATTCGACCGCACGGGGCATCCAGATATCGGCGTAGAAACCCTGCATGAAATCGGCGGCGATGCGCCGCACGGGCTGCCGCTCACCCAGATCGACGACCAGATCGACATCGGTATCGAGCCAGCCCAGCCAGCGGCGGTCGCCGTAATTCCAGCCGCCGCGCAGTCCGTCGGTCATCGAACCGTCGCCCGCAGCGGCGTATTTGGGACTGTAGGGCGTATGGTAAATCACGCTCTTGCCGGTCGAAAGACAATGGACGGGTTCGAGCGATTCGGGACGCGGTCCGACGGCGTTTTTCTGGTCGAAGGGATGGTATCCGCGTTCCTGCAGCCATGCCACGGCGTCGAGCGCACGGGCATAGAAATCGTCGTAATTCTTCCTCTCGGGGGCGCTCCAGCCCACTTCGGCGATGGCCAGCAGGCGCGGCCACATCATATGCTCGACATGATCGGCGGTGGGAATGTGCTCGCACCAGAGGTTGCCCTGCACGCCGAGGATCATCGGCACGACCTCTGCGCCGAGCGAATCGGGCGCCGGATCGTAGGAATAGGCCTGTTCGAGGGTCAGGAACGCCGCGGCGGCGACCGGTTCGGTCGTGGGATCGTCCTGACAGAAGTCGAGGTAGCAGTAATTCGAAGGGGTCATAATGGCCTGATGCCCGGCGGCGGCAGCGGCGATGCCCCCTTCGGTGCCGCGCCACGACATGACCGTAGCGTTGGGTGCAAGCCCCCCTTCGAGGATCTCGTCCCAGCCCAGCAGGCGGCGGCCCTTGGCGTTGAGGAAGGTCTCGATGCGGTGTATCATGTAGCTCTGCAGTTCATCGACGTTTTTCAGTCCTTCTTTGCGCATCCGCGCGGCGCATTTGGAGCAGGTGCGCCAGCCCTGCTTCGAGGCTTCGTCGCCGCCGATATGGATATATTCGGACGGGAAGAGTTCGATCACCTCGGAAAGGACGTTTTCGAGGAATTCGAAAGTCTGTTCGTTGCCGATGCAGAAGTCGGAGTTGACATAGGGTTTCCCGCTGCACGAAAGTTCGGGGAAGACGGCCAGCACCTCCTCGCTGTGGCCCGGCATTTCGATTTCGGGGATCACCTCGATATGCAGGGCGCGGGCGTATTCGACCACCTCGCGGATTTCGTCCTGCGTATAGTAGCCGCCATCGGCCGCCGGATCGTCGCGGCGGCAGTAGCGTTTGCCGCCGAAGTTCCAGCCCTCCCAGTCGGGATAGGGACGCCATGCGGCGATGTCGGTAAGGGCGGGGTATTTCTTGATCTCGATGCGCCAGCCGGCGCCGTCGGTCAGGTGCCAGTGGAAGCGGTTGAATTTGTAGCGGGCCAAGAGGTCCAGCTGCCGCTTGACGAACTCCTTGTCGCGGAAGTGGCGCGAGACGTCGAGCATGAAGCCCCGGTAGCCGAAGCGCGGAGCGTCTTCGATCACAACGGCCGGAATCCGGCGGCCGCAGTGTTCGGCCAGCTGGCCCAGCGACTGAAGTCCGTAGAAGAGTCCGGCGGCATCGGGCGCCGTGACGGTGATTTTTCCGCGGGCGACATCGAGGCGGTAGCTTTCGGGCGCGCCTCCGTCAGCAAGCAGCAGTTCGAGAACGGGGATGTCGTCCCCGGCGGCTTCGGCGAAAGAGGCGGGGAAAAAGCCGTCGCCGGAGCGCTGCATCCACGCCACAAGATCGGCCTTGTCCTGCCCTTCGAGGTTGGTGGTAAAGATCAGAGTCGAGGGCATCCGGAAGGCGCCGTCGCCCCACGCCACCTGCTGCGGAGCGGGGATAATACCCGTCGAGAGATCGCCGCGGGAGTTCCCGCACGCGGCAAAAAGCACGCATGCGGCGGTGAAAAGCAAAAGTCGTGGTTTCATCGGTAAGTTTTATGGGTTGATCGGTTCTGTTTGTCGTACAAAGATAGCATAAGTCCGGTACAGCGTCAAATAAAATTTGCCGCCCGGCGGAAAACCGGATCGCCAAGCCGGGATTTTATCTCCGGCAAAAAACAACCGATCCGCAGAATAAAAACCGGGAGTAAAAAGAAACCGTGCCCCGGCGGCAGTCTCCTGCACCGGCCGCACGGCTTCCGTTCAGCGGATCGGAACGATATCCGGGATCCGGATTACATCCACTTGGTGTCCATCATCGTCGGGTTGGAGCTTCCGCCCACGGCGTCGTAGCCGTGACCCGTAAGGTCCTTGACGATGTTGCCGCCGCCGTCCTTGGCTTCCCACTCGTTCATACGCCAGTAGGCGACCAGACCGTTGGACTGCGGATCGACGTAATTCATGTTGTTGGCGATCTCGGACTGGCTCAGGGCACGCTTCCAGACACGCACCTCGGCCATATAGCCCATCAGCGGACGCGACGACTGCCACTGCGACAGGGCGCCGATACCGAAGCCGTAACCGTCGTTGGTCGTCAGGTCCATGGTCTCGCCCTGCGTCGCCGTACCGGCAGCGAACTGGCCGTCGATATAGATATTCCACTCCTTGGAGTTGGCATTCCAAACGGCGGCGACATGGTACCACTTCTTCGTATCGAAGGGTTTGGCCGTAGCGGCGGGCTGGTAGTTGTCACGGCAGATCTGAAGCATATTGCGCTCGATCTTCACGTCGCCGAAACGTACGGCGCAGTGGCCCTCGATACCCATGACCGAAGAGTTGTCGGCGCCGTTGGAGAAGGTATCGACAAAGACACGGCATTCGAGCGTCATCTCCTTGAGGGCCGAAAGTTCGGTCGCTTCGAGGAACTTGGGCACCTTGTACTTGTTGCCGCTGCCGATGTAGATCGCCTTGCTGAATACGGGAGTCTTCAGAACGATATACAGCGTACGCGACGGTTCGAGAAGCGAAAGCTCTCCGCCCTCGACCGCTTCGATCCGTACGGGCATGCAGTAGGTCGTGCCTTCCTGAAAATCGTCGAGCGACGTCACGGTAAAATCGACCTCCGACGAACGGCTGTAACCGGCCGAGATCACCACCTCGTCACCGCTCAGGCTGTAACTGTCGGCAGGCGGTACGACGTAGTTCTTCTCGTACTTGGCGTTATACGCGTCCAGCAGGTCGGGACGCATCGAAATCCGGATCTTGGTATCCTTGCCCACGGCAACCGAAGAAGAGACCGATATTTCCGTTCCGGCTGGCGGCGTGTCGATGGTGACCGACTTGACGACCGTCTTCTGGGCATCGGTAAAATAAACCACCGGATGATTCTCCGCCGTCTCCTGACAACCGCAAAGGGCAGTCGCTGCGAGGATGACGGGGGCGATTAAATATTTCAGTTTCATAACGTACATTTTTTCTGGTTAATAAATCGACGCATCGCTAATTGGCCGGACCGTAGATTTCGGCTTCGTTCATGCTCGTATAGCCTGTCACACGACCCACGTAAACCCGGATATAGCGGGCTTTGACCGTTCTCTTGAATTTGAACCACTTCCAGTTGTCGAACAGCGTCGGAGTGAAGGGAACGCCGGCCGAAAGGCTGTACCAGACATTGCCGTCCTCGCTGTAGGTGAGATCGGTGCACTGCGGTTCGGAATCCTGATAGTAGATATGCCAGCGCAGGCCGGTCACATCGTTGACTTCACCCATGTCGATCGTGAAGTTGCCGCCGTTGGCCCCCCACGAATAGGAAGCGCTGCTTGCATACCAGCAGTTGGCGTCGAGCTTGCCGTCGAACATGGCCGCCTTCTGCGCGGCGGAGTCGCAGTTCCAAACACCGGTGGCGCCGCTCGTCGCAGTACCCTGACAGCAGGTGATCGTCCATGCCGAGGTCGGAGCGATCTTCGCGCCGTCGAGCGTCGTCGCGCCGATTTCGATATCCATTGAGACCTTCGTAACGAAGACATAATGCACGGAACCCTCCTTGACGGCATACCCGGCGTCTTCGATCGGAGCGATCTTGATCGGAATCAGGTAATAGCCCTTTTCGATCGAAGCAGGATCGACGTCGACCGCGATATTGGGCGAGAAGACCTGATTCTCGGAGCACTGAACCGGATCGATCCTGACCAGCGACGGGTCGAGCGGCTTGTAATCGGTGCCGTTCGCGTCGTTGTAGGCCTGCACGAGCGTATTGTTCACGTTCAGGGAGATCTGCATGTCATTTACCACGGGGCGCGTGAAAGAGAGCGAAACCTCGCCGCTGCGGGACGTATCGACCGAGCCGTCTTCCTCGACGAGGAACATGATGCTGGAAGAGTCGGCCGTCGAGAAGGCCACGTCGATAGGAGTCGTCCAGCCGCCGGCGGGATTGGCCGCCTGAATGGCCATACGCATATACTTGTAGGGCATCGACGAAGTGCCGTATTCGTACTCCATGTGATAGGCTCCGAAACCGGCGCAGGCACCCTGCGTGGGATTGAACGTCGCCATACCGATCAATGACGGCATCTTGTTGCCTTCGCGGTCGGTGAAGGTCACGCCGCCGGTCTGCCAGTAGGCTTCGAAATTCTCGGTAAAGATATACTGTTCGGGACGCCAGCCGCCGATGGCGGCCTTGTTGAAACGGCCCTGAAGCGTCTCGTCGTACTGCGAGCCGGAAGCCTTGGTGGCTCCGTAGGCCTGCACGATGCCGTAGTCGAAGCACTGCGAGACGGAGGGATGCACGCCGAAAGGCACGCCGTCGATCACCAGCAGGCGTCCGGTACCCGAAGCCGGGCCGACCCATTTGCTCAGCTCCTTAACGAAGGTGGTCATGTTGTCGTTGTATGTGCGCAGGTCGGGATTGGACTGATAGTAGACCGAAACGCCGTCGACCAGCGGACCTTTGCCGCCCCATTCGGGCTCGTAGTCGAGGTCGATGCCGTCGTACTGATACTTGTCCATCGAATCCTTGGCGTAAGCCTTGGCATAGGAGGCCAAACCTTCGGGAGTGACCTCTCCGTCCACGAGGAACTGTTCGGGGACTTCGTGCGCGAAGATCGTATAGATCACCTTCGTACCCATAATCTTCTGGACGAACTCCTTATCGGCCTTCTGCTGGGGCGTGAGCGAGTGCCACTGGCTCCAGATCGAGATGATGTCCATCGAGTCGGGGGCGCTGATCAGACGCGACTGGTAGGAAGCGCCGACGGCCGTCCACGAGCCGTACCAGCCGAAAGCCAGCTTGTGTTTGGTCTGCTTGTATGCGCGGAGATTCTGATAATAGGCATTGTCGCGCAGGATCGGCGACTGCTGGTCCGGATGCTGGATATTGATCCGTTCAGGCGTCGTCTCCTTCGTACAGGAAGCCACCGCGGCCGCCAGCACGAGACAGACTGCTGCGTATTTCAATATTTTTTTCATAGTTTACTCAGGTATAGTTTCAGGTTACTAATTCTTTTTGTCCCACCACAGCTTCGTGCCGCCGTTATCCGGACCGCCGAGCAGTTTGACAGCCTCCTGCACGGCCGCGCCGTTGTTGGAGTATTCCGACTGCGGGAAGACCATGCGGCGGATCTGCGTGTCGGTATCGACGCCGCTGCTCGGATAGTTGTAGCGTACGGGGAAAATCAGGGGATAACCCGTACGGCGGAATTCGGACCAAGCCTCGGTGCCGTTGGGGAACATGGCGATCCATTTCTGGGTGATGATGCGTTCGAGCTGCTCCTCTTCGGAAGCGCCGTCCACCCACTTGACCGTAATCGTACTGCGAGCCGAAATATTATATTTCGTACTGGCAGCCGAAACGTCGGTGAAATCGGCCGGTTTGCTCGTCTCGTCGGCGGCGTAAGTCGCAGCGGCGGCAGCACTCAGACCGTTCTCGAGGAACGACAATTCGATACCCTTGTTGTAGAAATCTCCGGCGGAGCCGCCCATTTCGGCCGTCCAGCCGCGCATGGCACCCTCGGCACGCAGGAATGCGACTTCAGAGGCCATCATCCAGCGCAGGGGCGAATCGGAAGATTTCTCCTGCACGTTGGGCGAGGACATGGCCTTGTAATCTTCCTGCTGGGGATTGGGTATTCCGTTGGCGACGCCGCGGTACTCGCCCTTGTTGTCGCCGTCGGTAACGGGCTGGAAATAAACCGGAAGACGCGGGTCTTTATAGCCGTTGAGGAAAGAGTCCATCGAAGCGCCCATGCGGGTATCGCTATAACCGTTCCAGATCTTTTCGAGCGGGTTGATGATCGAGATCGAGCCCCAGCTCTGGAAAAGCGCGCTGTCGTCGGCCGTCTCCATCACGCCGTCGCGGACGGCTTCCATGGCATACTGTTTCGAAAGATCGGGCTTCACGTAATAGATGCGCATCGCAAGACGCAGTTTGATCGAGTTGGCGAGCTTGAGCCATTTCGAATAATCGCCGTGATAGAGGGCATCGACCTCTTCGAGCGGTTTGGCGTCGGGATTGTTTTCCACGATGTCCTTCAGAACCGCGATAGCGCTGTCGAGCGTCTCGAAGAAGTGCATATAGCACTCTTCCTGCGAATCGTAGGGGTTATCCGTCTCGCCGAAATGCAGTACGGGAAGCGGACCGTAGATATCGCTCACACGATGGAGCGACATGACTTTCAGCACGTTGGCCACAGCGAAGATGTCGTCGCTGAGCAAACCGTTGGCATGGGCGTACTTCAGCTGCAGCCAAGCGGGCATGACATTGGTGAACGATTCGCTGAAAGGTACGTTGCACCAGTTGGTGCCGTTCAGTGCATAAATCTGGGTATTGACACCGCCGTTCCAGTTGTTCGTACCGGACATATAACCGGCATAGACGTCGCCGATCAAATTATAAGCAGCCTGATAACGGTTGTTGGGGTCGGTATCCGAACCGCTGCAAGAGTAGACGGCGTCCATCTGCATCGTGGTAATGAACATCTTGAGATCCACTTCCTGCGCGGAGTTGGGGTCGGTATTGAAGCGCTCGAAGTCCCCGGTACAGGCGGTGAACGCCAGACAGGCGGCCGCCAGCGAAAGGAATCCTTGTTTGATATTGTTTCGTTTCATAGTCGGTTGAGCTTTAGAATTGGAGTTTTACACTGAATCCGAGGGTGCGGACGCTCGGCTGCATGAAGAAGTCGACACCCTGATAGTAGGTACTCGTCGAAGCGGTCACCTCGGGGTCGAACGGAGCCTTGTTGTAGAACATGAACAGGTTGCGGCCGACGAACGATACGCTCATATTGACCTTGTTGCGGAACCATTTGGAGGGCAGGTCGTAACCCAGCGTAAGCTCACGCAGGCGGACGTTGGTCATGCTGTAGACATAGTGCGAAAGCATCGACATGCCGTCGCCGCTGTTGGCATAGAAGGTCTTGGCGTCGGGAATCTGCTGGTCGTCGGAAATCCATACGCCGCCGTTCTCGCGGGCATCGACCGAAGCCTGCGAAACGCCGAAACGGTCCATCAGGGCCTGCGTGGCCGAAACGCCGCGGCCGCCGATACGTGCGTCGATCAGCACGTCGAGCGAAACGCCCTTATAGGAGAACTGGTTGTTCCAGCCCCAGCGGAAGCGGGCTTCGGTATTGCCGGCGAAGATATAGGCTTCGGGATCGGGATCGAGCAGCACGGTGTTCGAGTTGGGATCGACGTAAATGTGACCCTTATCGTCGGTCAGCAGACCCTTGACATAGAAATCGCCGATCGAACCGCCTTCGACGAGCTTCACGCGGTAGCCGCCGTAGTCCTTGTTGACCTCTTTGATATCGACCAGCGAACCCGTATCCGGATCGCGGGTTCCTTCGGGAACCAGTTCCTTGATCTTGTTGCGGTTCATCGAGAAGTTGAGGGTCGTGGCCCACGAGAAATCGCGCCATGTGTTCTTGTATCCGGCCGAAGCTTCAATACCCCAGTTATTGACCTTGCCGGCGTTGATGTATTTCTGTTTGTAACCGGAGCTGGGAGGAGCGTCGTAAAGGAAAAGCTGGTTGTAGGTGTTGGTGTTGTAGTAGGTCGCCGTAGCCGAAATCTTGTTGCCCAAGAACTTGACGTCGAGACCGGCCTCGAACGACTTGGTGCGCTCGGCTTCGAGATGCTTGGCAGGGGCGATGGTCGCCGTGCTGACCACGCCGTTGGTCAGCGTGTAATTGGGACCGGTGATGTAACGCTCGGGAGCGTTGCCAACCTCGGCATAAGATCCGCGCACCTTGAGGAACGAGATGCCCGCCTTCGAGAGGTCGGTCATCGACGAAATCACGGCCGAAAGACCTACCGAAGGATAGAAAATATTCTGTTTGGGCGTGAAGGCCAGCATCGAGGCCCAGTCGTTGCGGACCGAGACGTCGAGGTAAAGCATGCCCTTCCAGCCCAGCTGCAGGGTGGCGTACACGGCCTGAATCTGGTCGTGGTAGTTCTCCTGCGTCGGGAAACTCTGCGAGTTGTCGGAGATGATGTTGTTGTAGGTGAACTTGTTGGGAATACCCGCCAGATAGCCTTCGTAACCCGTCAGCTGGTTCTTGTCGTCCATGATGCTGGCGCCGGCGTTGAACTGCACGGAAAAGGCGTTGTCGAAGAAGCTCTTGTCGATGCTCAGCAGCACGTCGCCGTAAAGGTTGTTGTGCGTCATCGTACGGTTCAGGTAGCTGCCGTATTTCGATGCGAAAAGCTCATTGGTCGAAGCGCTGAGTTTGCGGGTGTAGTTGATCGTCGTGTTGTCGGTACGGATGCGGCCCGTCAGGGTCATCCAGTCGGTGACGTTCAGTTTCATCGTAGCGTTGAAGCTGTAACGGTGCTGACGGTTTTCGTTCAGCTCGCGGTTGGTGATCCACCAAGGATTCTCGACGCCTTTGAGGAATTCGAGGTCCCAGAACTGCTCCATATAGCGCGAGTCGGAACCCGGGCGCTCGAAAATCTCGTATTTGCGGATGTCGTTGCCGCGCGGGAAGAGGTAGATACCGATCAGCGGGTTGCGGTACTGGCCCTGCACGGTCTGGTTGCGGGTGTACTGCTTCATGTAGGTCGCACCCACGTCGAGCGTCAGGCGGTCCTTGATCAGCTCGGTGGTATTGCGGAGCGAGAAATTGTAGCGGTTATAGACGTTGTTGGGGATGATACCGCGCGAATTGACGGCGGAAGCCGACGCATAGGTCTGGTTGCGCTCGGTACCGGCGGAAAGGCCCACCGAGTTGGTTTCGTTGAAGCCGGTCTGGAAGAAATCCGAAGGATCGTACGAAGTCGGCGTAGCGAGTTTGCTGCCCCAGCTCATCATCGGTTCGAGTTCGCTCGTGCCGTAGGTGTTCTGGAATTCGGGCATCACGAAGGGATGCGAGAAGGTCGTCGAGTTCGAATAATTGACCCGCACGCGGCCTTCCTTGCCTTTCTTGGTGGTGATGAGGATCACGCCGTTGGCGCCCTGCGCACCGTAGAGGGCCGAAGCCGTGGCGCCCGAAAGAATCGACATCGACTCGATGTCGTCGGGGTTGAAGTTGGCGATACCTTCGAAGTCGCCGCCGTCGGGCGTTTCGTAAGTACCCGAGGTCTGGCTCGAACGCAGGCTGGGAAGCGGAATACCGTCGATCACGTAGAGGGCGTTGTTCTCGCCGTTGATCGACTTGACGCCACGCATCACCACGCGGGTCGAACCGCCGGCGCCCGATGCGCTGGCATTGATCTGAAGACCGGCCACCTTACCCGAAAGAGAGTTCATGAAGTTGGCGTCCTTGACCGAAGTGACGATGTCGCCGGCCACCTCCTGCACGTTGTAGGTCAGCGATTTCTCGGCGCGTTTGATGCCGAGGGCGGTTACGACGACGGCGTCGAGCACTTCGTTGTCTTCGAGCATAACGACCTGAAGGGGTGCGGAGCCCGTTACGGGAAAGGTTTGTTTGGCATAGCCGATCAGCGAAACTTCGAGCGTATCGCCGACTTTGGCCTGCGGCAGCGAGAAATTACCGTCGAGATCGACGGCGACGCCGGTCGTCGTGCCCTGAATCAGCACCGTGGCGCCGATCAGCGGCATGCCCTGAGCATCCTTAACGGTTCCGCTTACTCCGCCCTGAGCGCTGTGGGGGGGGGAATTTTTAGCTTTCTTCGAAAGCACGATGTGCATGTCCCGAATCGTGTAAGCGACGTCGGAGCCAGCGAAAAGCTTGTCGAGTACTGCCGTCAGCGGCTCGTCCTGCGCGGAAACGGTCACTTTACGGTCGGTGTCGATGTCGGACGTGTTGTAGACGAACGAACAGCCGGTCTGTTGCTGAATGGATTGGAAAACGGTGACGATGGCGGCGTTCCGGGCGTCGAGGCTGACGCGTGAAACGGGCTGCTGCGTCTGTGCTGCGGCATGAGCGCCGAAGCATCCCAATACGAAAATCGGGATAAGAAGCAGACAACGGAAACATGCAAAGACGGCATGCGCTCCCCTGCCTGCTGCAAGGTAAGTTTTTTTCATGGATCTGAATTTAGGTTAGATTTTGAAAGTAGATTGTCAAAGCCTCCGCTGCGTACAGCGGCATTCGAAAGAAGACGTACTATTTTCTCATAGGCGGGTCGGTGGTTTTTAGGTTTGTATCAGGTTATCGTTTAGGATTCGGATAGATTTTGATGTCGTTGCCGACGACTTTATAGGTGAACTTATAGGTGAGCTGCAGCACCGACATAATGTGGTAGATACCGTCCTCGACGCGGAAGTCGCCGGAGAAACGTTCGCTGCGCAGGGCTTGGTCCATAAAGCGGATATCGACGTTGTAGTAGCGTTTGAGCTCGGCGACGATCTCCCCGAAGGTGTTGTGCTCGAAGCAGAAGCGGCCGTCGATCCAGTTGATCGACCGGTCGGCCGAAGGTTCGTCGGTCAGGCGCATGGCACCGGTCCGGGTGTCGAAGACCAGCTGCTGCGAGGGGCGCAGACGCACGGCAGCCTCCTCGCAGCCCGAAGCGTAGGCCTTGACGGCGCCTTCGAGCAGGACGGTGGTGATGCGGTGGTCGTTGTCGTCGTTGCGGATGTTGAAGCGGGTGCCGAGCACCTCGATATCCAGACCGTTGGTCGAGACGACGAAGGGCGCCTGACTGTCGTGCTGCACCTCGAAATAGGCTTCGCCGTCCATCTTCACGCGGCGTTCGCGCGAAAAGAACGGAGCGACGTACTCGACGCTGCTGGCGGAGTTGAGCCAGACCTTGGTGCCGTCGGGCAGCACCACCTGCGAACGTTCGCCCAGATGGGTGATGACGGTCAGGGGCTGCGCAAGGCGTTTGGAAAGCGACACGGTGGTAACGCCCCCGGCCAGCAGAATCACCGCCACGGCGGCGGCAGCGGCGGCGCGGACCGCGATGCGGCGCAGGGAGATGCGGCGCAGGGAGATGCGGCGCCCGGCGTGCATGCGGCGCTTGAACTGCCGGAGCGAACGCTCGACGTCGATGCCGGCCGTATCGCCGATACGGTCATTGACATATAAGATATAATAAACCTCCCCGAGCAGTTTGCGGTTAGCGGCCGACGCGTCGTACCACGCTTCGACGGACGCTGCGGACGCCGCATCCAGTTCGCCTCTCAGATAGGCTGCCAATACTTCTTCGTTGATCTGTAAATTCGTCATCTGTTCGCTTATCTATATAGTAATACAATCCGTCGGCGGAGGATGCTAAACGGAATTCAAAAAAAATTGGGATTTTCGGGATTTTTCTCAGTGCAGGTCCGGCCACAACAGCAAAACGACGAGCGGCCAGTACTCCTTGAGCTCCTCGCGCAGCAGACGCACGGTCTGTCCGATCCGGTAATTGACCGTCTACGACGACACGCCGAGCGCGGCGGCGATCTCCTTGTGGGTCCTGCCTTCGAGCCGGTGCATGCGGAAAGTCTGCCGGAATTCGGGCGGCATCTTGCGCAGTGCGGCCGTGAGACGTTCCACCAGTTCGCCTTCGAGGTAAAAATCGGGATCGTCGAACTCCTCTTCGTAGTGTTCGGCGAGTTGGCGGATCACGCGGTTTTTGATCGTATCGCGCGACATATGGTTGATCGACTTGTTCTTGACGATGGTGAACAACAACGATTTGAGCGGCATTTCGGGCAGCAGCGAAGTGCGGTTTTCCCAGACCCACATCAGCGTATCCTGCACCAGTTCTTCGGCACGGGCCGGAGCGACGAAACGGGTGGCGTAGGTGCAGAGGGGTTTATAATAACGACGGAAGAGCGCATCGAAACACCGCTCGTCCCCGGCACGCAGCAGGCCGACAACCGTCCGGTTGTCTTGCATGTTGATTGTTTGCTCGTTATCTGTCATAGGCCGGGTCATTCGCTCGATTCGGCTGCCGCCGGAGACGGAATCAGCCTTTCAGCAAAAGTACTATTTAATCCGATATTTCCAAAAAAGTTCGCCCGCGCCGCATCGGGACGGCCCGGACGGAGGACGAAAACGCATTTTCCGAATATCGCGCCGCAGGAGCGGGAATACCGCCGAATTTTATTACCTTTGCTGCGCAGGTCCGCTCTGTCGCTGCCGGCCGTGGCCGGGAGAGGAAAGTCCGGGCAACGCAGAGCGCCGCGCAAGCTAATGACTTGATATCCGTGAGGGTATAGGAGCGTAACAGAAAAGAACCGCCCGCAAGGGATTTCCCGGCGGGTAAGGGTGAAAAGGCGGGGTAAGAGCCCACCGCGGGGGCAGCGATGTCGCCCGGCAGTACGTCTCGCGGGTTGCAAGACCGTGTATACCGGCAATTAAGGGTTGCTCGCCCGATGCCGGGGGGTAGGTTGCTTGAGACGGCAGGAGACTGCCGCCCTAGATAAATGACAGGGACCCGGGGTTCGCCCCGGGAACAGAACCCGGCTTACAGGACCTGCACGTACGGAACGTTCTCTTTTCGAGAACGTTCCTTCTTTTTCGGGCGCAGCCTTATCCGCATCTGCGGGTTTTGCCGCCCGGCCGCCGTCCGTCTTACTTCTCCGGACACGGATTGTCCGCTCACACTTCGGAACCGGTCGTTCCGACGGTCAGGTTTTCCGCCGGGGTTTCCCTCCCCTTTCGTCCGCTGCCGCAGGGTGGCATTTTTTTTGACGCATTGCCGCGCGATGGCAAACCTGCGCGAACACATACGACGGAGCAGCGGCTACAAATGGTGGATTCTGGGC
>JAJPZH010000006.1 GCA_021204515.1 Alistipes sp.
GACCACCTGCGCCGCACGCTCGAAGAGCACCTGCCGATATAAGCCGGCGGGACGGAAAGGGACGAAACAGCGAAGCCGGGGTTCGAACCCCGGCTTCGTCGTTTCACGGCGCAGAAGCGTCATTCGCCCTGCACGCAGTCGTAGACCAGAATATTGGCCCGGCGGTTGCTCGACGATCCGTCGCGGCAGGCTACGCCCAGATAGAGCTTACCGTTGCGGACCTTCAGGCTCTCGCCCTCGGCGTATCCCGTCGTCGTAAGTCCCGCGGCGGCAAGTCCCGCCTTATCGGCGACGGCCGCCACTTCGGTACGCGGCACGACGATCTTGCCGCTGTAATTGAAGACCGTGACATAGGCTTTCGATTCGAACGAATCGGCGCCCGTTTCGACGGCGTTGCCTTCGTAGAAGTAGACGTAGTTGCCCGCCACTTCGTGTCCCTGATGCGAGTAGGAGTAGACGTCGTTCTCCTTGTCCGACCCGGCGGGTACCGAAAAGCTGCCCAGCACGCGGCAGTCGTTCAGGTCGCGGGCCTCGATTTCGCGGGTTACGGGTTCGCTGCCCGCCGTACCGATCGTCACCGTCGCCGTCATCTTCTTGAGCGGAAGAGCCAGCGCTTCGTCGAGGTCGAAAATCCAGAAATAGCGTACGCCCGACTTGCGCGAACCGATGAGCAGACGGCGCGCCCCGAAGTCGATCGAAACCTGCTGGTCGTACTGTCCGTCCTTGTTGAGGAAGAAGGTTTCTCCCGCATAGCCGGCGTCAGAGGTCGCGCCCGGAACGAATTCGACACGCGATACGGACCAGTTGTCGCCGTATTCGCCGCTGCTGTCCACCGAGGCGTTGCTGTTGAGCCAAATGTAAGTCTTGCCGTCGGAAGCCTCCTCGGCGACGATCTGCGTACCGTGGCCGAAGTACTTGAGGATCATGCAGTCGGTTTGCGCGTTCAGCCCCGGACCCGCGGCACGGCAGATATTGAGCGTCGCACCGTCGGAGCCGACCTGCGAGTAGTAGATACTGCCGCTTTCGGTCAAGTCGAAGCCCTGCATGATGCGCCGGGGAGCGTACAGCAGTACGTTTTTGCTATAGATGATTTCGTCCGAAAGCGGGGCCGCGAGCGCCGCCGAAGGATCGAGCGGCGGCTCCTGCAGCGTGGCGACCGTACAGCGGGCCGAGCAGCTGCGGTAGCGGGCCGTAATGACGGCCGTACCGAATGCGCGGAGCGTCACCAGTCCGGTCTGATCGACCGTGGCCACCGCCTCGTCGGAAGAGGTCCATTTGAGCGTGACTCCGGCATCGGCGGGACGGGTCGTGGCGACCAGCTGGAACGACTGCCCGACGGTAAGTTCCAGATCCTTTTCGTTGAGTTTGAGCGATGTGATCTGCACCGGTTCGTCGTCCGAGGAGCATCCGGCGCCCGTTGCGGCCGAAACGACGGCCAGCAACAGCAGAGTGAGGTATTTTTTCGTACTGTTCATTGTTTTCATCAGTTCATGTTCTCATCGACGACCGACACCGAGAAGGTGCCCTTCAGGCGCGTCGAACCGCCTCCGCCCGTAGTGATCGTATTGTCCGCCGTGACGCGCACGTTGGCCGAGACCCGGTAGCGGACCCAGAGCGTACCCGAATTGATCGTAAGATCGACGGGGAAATCGTACGAGAAATAACCCGTATTCTCGCCTTCGAAAAGCATACTGTCGTAGGCGCGGACATGGTAGGTCACCTCGGTATTGTTGAAGGTTCCGCTCTTCGCGCCGTCGGCCTGACGCCAAGTCTGCCCGTCGGCCGAGTACTCGATCAGGAAGAATCCCGCCGAAGAGCCTGAACCGCCGATGCTGCCCGTACAGTTGATCTTCGTGCCGGAAACGAGGTATTTCACCGGAATCTTCTGCAGCCAGTAGTCGCCGGTGTAGAGTCCCTTGAGGTAAGCGTGCCCGTCGTTGTAGCCCCAGCCGTTGACCGCCGAAGCCGTCTTCGCATCCGCTTCGACGACCGTGATGTAGGCGCGGCCGTCCTCCGAAACCAGACTGTGCGATGCGGTCACCCAGTCGGGCTGTCGGGCTTCCAGGGCATTGACGTCCTCGGTACTGCCCTTGACGGAACAGAACTCCCACTTCACGGGAAGTCCCTCGATGGGCATTTCGCTCATGGTGTACACCTTGGCGCGGGCCGCGCCGATCTCCGCACCGTCCACCGACACGGTGAAGGTCGCATAGCCCGGTACGGTCGGCGTTCCCGTAATGTCGAGCGCCACCGTAGCTCCGCCGTTGACGAGCTGCACCGAAGCGCCGGCCACCGAAAGGCCCTGCGAATCGCCGCTCAGGGTACAGCTCACGTCGATCGTTTCGTCGCCGTAGGCATTGGCGTAGGTGAAGCAGAGCCGCGATTTCGAAGCCTCCTGCTCGATGAGGTTGCCTTCGACATAGGGCGCGCCGTAAACGACGCCGCCCTCGGCCTGCGTGACCGTAATCGGATATTGTCTGCCGCCGCTTTCAAGATAGATGGTGGCGGTACGCTCGGCGGAGCGGTTGTGCGTCGCCGAAACGGTAATCCACTCGAACGCGCCGCTGCCGACGCCTTCGGAGGGAGAGGTCGAAAGCCACCCGGCATCCTCGGGAATCACCGTTCTCCAGCTGCCGTTGCAGCGGAGCGTGATCTGCTTGGACGAAGCCAGACTGGCGAAGCGGATCGAATCCGTTTCGCGGACCAGATAGCTGTCATCGTCGTCGCTGCACGCCGTCGTCAGCGCCGCGCATCCGGCGGCCAGCAGCAAAAACTGATATATTCGTTTCATGATTTTCATTTTTCAGGTTCGCAATCGTTTATTTCGTCCAGCCCGGATTCTGCCCCAGCGCGGGATTGTCGTTGAGGGCCGTGGTCGGGACCGGCCGCACGTACTTCTTGTCATCCCACTTGCGGTTCATGCGGATATAGCACTCGATATAGCCGCTGTCGCCGTCGGTAAGCGCATAGTCGCTGCCCAGCACACGGTAGGTCACGCCCGGCTCGGTAACCGGGGGATTTTCGCGCACGAAGCAGACGTCGCCCGAACCGTCGCCGTCCATATCGTAGACCTTGCCCAGCTCGCCTACATAGACCCCGTACCACGGGCGCTCCAACAGCCGGCCCATGCCCCAGCGCATGTCGTCGTCCCAGCGGCAGTTTTCGAGCAGCAGTTCGATGCCGCGTTCGCGGCGGATCTCCAAGATGGCCATGTCGGTCGTGGTGTTGAGGAAGTATTCGGCCATGTAGGGATCGTAGGCCGAAGGCATCGTGCCGTCCACCCCGGCGCGTTCGCGCAGGAGCTTGATCGTGGTGTTCCAGATCGTCTCGCTGAATTCGCCCAACTCGGCTTTGGCCTCGGCGTAGTTGAGCAGCACCTCGGCATAGCGCAGGATCGGGATGCAGGTGGCGCAGGGAGCCGTATTGCTGTCCATCGAGGTATCGTCAATAACCCACTTGATCGGCTGATAACCCGTCACGCAGTAGCCGAAATCGGGGGCGTACGGCGTATTGACGTTGTTGTTCAGGCGCGTATAACCCGGATAGCGGATGCTCTGCATCAGGCGGTAGTCGCGGTTCTCGAACTCGTCGGCAAAGAGGGTTTTCTCATACCCCGCCTTGTCGGTGAAGCGGCTGCCGTCCCGGTTGAGGTAGGTATTGACGAACTGGCGCGTGAGCGAATAACTGCCGTACTGCATATTCACGAAATAGGTATTGAGGATATGCGTGGCATTGAGCGAAGCGTCGTAGGCGCGCGCCCAGATGACCTCGCCGGAGGCGACGCTCTCGCTGGTGAACAGGCTCCGGTACTGCGTGGCGACCTTGACCGGATCGGAAACCAGCGCATATTTACCCTCGCCCATCAGCGTTTCGCAGGCGTCGGCGCAAGCCCGGAGGTACATCTCCGACTCGTCGGCCGTCCACGGTTCTCCGGTCGAGGGATCGTTCGCGTGGTATTTGCGGAAAGTGCCCTCGTAGAGACAGCAGCGGGCCTTGAAGGCCAGCGCCACGTTGCAGGTGATACGCACCGAATTGACTTCGAGCTTGGCGTTGGTGATACAGTGCGTCGAGGCGAAATCGAGGTCTTCGAGCACCTTGCGCATGACGTATTCCCGCGAATCGCGCGTCTTGTAGAGCGCCTCGTGGTCGTTGGAGTCGATCTCCTTGTCGTACCACGGCACGGCCCCGAAGGTCTTGACCTTGTTCATGTAGAAATAGGCCCGCCAGAAGCGTGCGACGCCCTCGTAATGGTCGAGAATCGCCTCGCTGGCCGAAGCCCGGCGGAAGTTGCCGAGGAAGTAGTTGATGTTGCGCAGGTCCTCCCAGCTGTCCGTGGACCAGCCCGACTGGTCGTCGGCGTCGAAATCGTCGGTGAGGTACTGCCACTCGCCGCGCCAAGCCATGTAATCGGCATGCGCGTCGCCCGTCGCTACGGAAATGGCGGTCGGGATCATGGTTTGCAGAAATCCGTTGGCATAGGCCTCCAGATCGCTCTCGTTGCGGAAATAGGAGGGAGCGTCGATCTTATTGGGGTCTCCGGCGGTCAGGAAATCCTCGCAGGAGACAAGCCCCGCGGCAAACAGGTGAACCGTCCCGAAGGCATCTGGTATACCCCCGTGAGCGGCATCTGGCAGACGGTATGGCTCGAAGCCGTGCCGCAGCAGTACATCAGGAACATCCGGACCACGCCCGACCTCGACCGCAAATCGCTGCGCGTCGAGACCTCCGCCTGCGGCGCACAGCCGGGCGACGTGGTCGAAGTACGCCTTTACGACAACGGCACGAAGGTAGCCGAAGGCCGTGCGCTCAGCGGTGCGGCCGTGGAGCTGAACGTGGCGGAGCCTAAATTGTGGAGTCCGGCATCGCCGTTCCTCTACGATATGGAAGTGGCGCTGGTGCGCAACAGCAGGAAGGTGGACGAGGTGCAGAGCTATACGGCGATGCGCAAATTCTCGGTCGGCCGCGATGAAAACGACATCGTACGTCTGGAGCTGAACAACGAACCGGTGTTCCAGTTCGGTCCGCTGGATCAGGGCTGGTGGCCCGACGGACTCTATACCGCTCCGTCGGACGAAGCGCTGGCATTCGACATAGTAAAGACCAAAGAGCTGGGTTACAACATGATCCGCAAGCATGTGAAAGTCGAGCCGGCGCGCTGGTACTACCACTGCGACAAACTGGGCATGATCGTATGGCAGGATATGCCCAACGGCGACCAAGGTCCCCAGTGGCAGATGCACAACTACTTCAACGGCGCGGAAAAACACCGCTCGGCCGAATCGGAGGCCAACTTCCGCAAGGAGTGGAAAGAGATCATCGACTACCTCTACTCGGTTCCCTCGATCGGCGTATGGGTGCCTTTCAACGAGGCGTGGGGACAGTTCAAGGCTCCCGAAATCGCCGAATGGACCAAGGCTTACGACCCCTCGCGGCTGGTCAATCCGGCCAGCGGCGGCAACCACTACCTCACGGGCGACATCCTCGACACGCACCACTATCCGCATCCGCGCATGACGCTGCTCGACACCAACCGCGCAACGGTGCTGGGAGAATACGGCGGTATCGGACTGGTGATCAAAGACCATCTCTGGGTCCCCGACCGCAACTGGGGTTACGTCCGTCTGAACTCGCCCAAGGAGGTGACCGACGAATACGAGAAATACGCCGACATGCTTGCCAAGCTGATTCAGCGCGGATTCGCAGCGGCGGTTTACACACAGACCACAGACGTCGAAGTGGAGGTAAACGGACTGATGACCTACGACCGGAAAGTGATAAAGGTCGAACCCGACAGAATCCGAAAAATCAATCAGCGATTATGCAATGCGCTGAGCAAATAAGCGAACCGCGGCAGATATAACGCAACGGATAAAAAGGCGGAAACCTTTTTAATCTGCCGGTTGAAAGAATGCAACAGTCTGGAAAATCAGACTGTTGCATTCTTATTTTCATGTACCGAATCGTTGTCTTTGTTCCCGGCGGGAAGATTTAGGGGCAAGATATATAAACAAATGTTATGTATATATAAATATTATCAATTTGATTTATACATATATTTGTCCTATTTTTGCATTATCGAGAATACAAAATAATATTCACATAAAATTCAAAACACCATGACAACGATTATCAATTCATCGATTCCCGAATTCAAGGTACAGGCTTACCACAACGGTAAGTTCGTGACCGTTACGAACGAGGATATCAAAGGCAAATGGGCCATCTTCTTTTTCTACCCGGCAGACTTTACGTTCGTATGCCCCACGGAACTCGTGGACATGGCCGAAAAATACGAGCAGTTCAAGGCCATGGGCGTAGAGGTCTACTCGGTCAGCACCGACACCCACTTCGTACACAAGGCATGGCACGACACGTCGGAAAGCATCCGCAAGATCACCTACCCGATGCTGGCCGACCCGACAGGCGTGCTTTCGCGCGGCTTCGGCGTGATGATCGAGGAGGAGGGCGTGGCTTACCGCGGCACGTTCGTCGTCGATCCCGAAGGCAGGATCAAACTGGTGGAGATTCAGGACAACAGCATCGGCCGCAATGCGGAGGAGCTGCTGCGCAAAGTCAAGGCGGCGCAGTTCGTAGCGGCGCATCCGGGCGAGGTATGCCCCGCCAAATGGAAAGACGGCGCCGAGACGCTCAAGCCGAGCATCGATCTGGTAGGTAAAATCTGACCGCCATGCTGGATCAGTCTTTAAAGGAGCAGCTGCTCCGAATATTCGAGGGTCTGGAAGCCTCCTACGTGTTCGACATATCGGCCGATCCCGGCAACGGGACGCGCGGGGAGCTTCTGGAACTTCTCGAAGAGACCGCCGCCTGCTCCGAGCGGATCTCCTGCCGGATCGGCGACGGAGAAGGGCTGCAGTTCCGCATCCTGCGCAACGGAGAGGATCTCGGCATCCGGTTCCGCGCAGTTCCCAACGGACATGAGTTCAGCTCACTGCTGCTGGCCGTACTGAACGCCGACGGCAAGGGGAAGAACCTGCCCGACGCTTCGACGCGCCGCCGCATCGAAGCGCTCGACGGACAGATCGATCTGACAACTTATATGTCGCTCACCTGCACGAACTGCCCCGACGTGGTGCAGGCGCTCGACCTGATTGCGATTCTCAATCCCCGCATCACCCATACGGTCGTGGACGGAGCCTTATATCAGGACGAAGTCGCCCGGCTCAGAATACAGGCCGTACCGGCAGTATTCAGCGGCGACGAGGTCATACACATCGGGCGCGGCACCTTGGCCGAACTGCTGGACAAACTGGAGCAGCGCTTCGGCGCATCGGAGACCGCCGCCGCTCCCATCGTCCGCGAATACGACCTGCTGGTAGCCGGAGGCGGCCCGGCAGGAGCTTCGGCCGCGATTTACGCCGCCCGCAAGGGACTCCGCGTGGCCGTCGTAGCCGAAAAGATCGGGGGACAGGTCAATGAAACGGTAGGCATCGAGAACCTCATTTCGGTACCCCATACGACCGGAGCGACGCTTGCCGCAGACCTGCGCAGACACATGGAAACATACGGAATAGACATCTGCGACAACCGCCGCATCGAGCGTTTCGGCATGGACGGCGGCATCAGGGAACTGCACGTCAAACGGGGCGAGACATTCCGCGCTCCGGCACTGATAATCGCCACGGGGGCCTCATGGCGCAGACTCGGCGTTCCCGGCGAAAGCAAGTACATCGGACGCGGAATCGCATTCTGTCCGCACTGCGACGGCCCGTTCTATGCAGGCAGGCACGTCGCCGTGATCGGCGGCGGAAATTCGGGCGTCGAGGCCGCGATCGATCTGGCCGGAATATGCGCTTCGGTAACGGTACTCGAATTCATGGAGACGCTCAAAGCGGATCTGGTTCTGCAGGACAAACTGCGCACGCTCCCCAATGTAGGGGTGCACACCAACGTCCAGACGCTGGAGGTGCAGGGCGACGGCAGCCGTATGACCGCGCTGCGCATAAAGGACCGTGCAACGGGCGAAGAACGCCTGCTGACGCTCGACGGCGTATTCGTTCAGATCGGCCTCTCGGCCAACAGTTCGCTGTTCGCCGGGACGCTCGCCACCAACCGCGCCGGAGAGATCGTCACGGACAAGGACGGCCGGACCTCGGTTTCCGGCATCTACGGCGCGGGAGACGTGACGGACGTCCGCTACAAACAGATCGTAATCGCCATGGGCGAAGGCGCCAAAGCGGCCCTCGCAGTCTCGGAAGACCGTATCAAAGGGATTATCTGACCTCCGGAATCCGATCGCCCGAAATAAAGGGACAGCGGCCTGCAACTTCGATTGCAGGCCGCTGCCGTATGGGAAATGCCGAAAACCCGCAAAAAAGTTGCGGCTGATTCACCGTCCGCCCGGCATTCGGGAAAGAACGACGGCAAAATATCATAATCGCCTGCTTTCAGCATCAGAAGCGGAGATTGCGACCGTATCGGGACCGCAGAACTTCCGGGTCCGCACGAAAGGGGCGAACGATCAGTAAGTCGAAGTCATACTCTTGGGGACGCAAATATAGAAATCCGCATGGCCCAATGCTTTTTCATCCAGTTTACCGATATTCTCCTGCCGCACGACCTCGACCGTCCCGATTTTCAGGCCCGGGCGGTAGCGATCGAGATAGGTAATGATGCCGGCGCGGCCCATCGAATGGAAACTGCCGTTCAGATGTACGAATTTGGATTCGAGACTCCGGACTATCGACCACGCCATCGTGGCATCCTTTATGGCCTGAGCCTTGGAAAGGTTTTCCGTACTGCCCGACTTCATGCCGGGCATGGACATCGCAGCGAAATAGGCATCGACGAGCCGGTTGGGGACATAGTCCAGCGGCAGCGGCGCGATGTAGCGCTTCGCCTCGTCGGTCAGGCGGTCCAGCGCTTCGAATCCACCGCGCGACACAATGTTGGCATACCGGCGCGGAACGTTCGTGGCCACGAAAGGTATCCCGTTCGCCTTGGCGAATTCGACGATCGCGGCATAGTCCGTCTTGTAGTTGGGCCAAAGTTTCGACTCTTTTTCGAAACGTTCCGCCGAGATGACGCCTCCGAGGTATTCGTCCAGTACCAGCTGGCCGTCCCGCTCGAACATCTCGGCGCCGATCGTCAGCCGGTCCTTGTGCAGGGCATAGAGATCCCTGACAATCTCGTATTCCATCCAGTGGGCGATCGCGCAGTTATGCACTTCGCCGATAAAGACCACGTCCTGTTCGCCGAGGCTCTTCATCATCTGTCCGTAATCGGTCTCGCGGCCGTTCGCATCGAATACCGCATAGGCTTTCTTCTCCTGCGCCGCAACCGTCGCGGCGGCAAGGCAGCACGCAAGTAAGGCAATTATCTTTTTCATCGTTTCCATATTTATTCGGGGACGTAAATAATTTCTCCGTTTTCGAGTTCATAGGCGATTCCGACGCGCTTGCCTTTGGTTCCGGAGCTTTGTTCTTCCGAAGGCGTATACTTGTTGATCTTGCCGCCTTCCTTCATAATAATCTCCATGTTGTCTTTGCCGGGATTCTTTACGATCGTGAAATCCTCCTGCGTGAAGACTTCGGTCATGTTCATATGCATCACCATCGCCACCATCAGCGCCACGGCGAACACCATGGCCACGTCGAACAGATTGACCACGACGCTCAGCGGATCGGAGTCCTCTTCACCGGCGAACCTGCTTTTTCTTCGGGTAGGTCTCATACTTCGGTATTTTTCTCGATCAGTTTACGCGATACATAGTCGAGGTTGTTCACGTCCCGGGCATACCAGCGCTGCTTGAACTGCAGCGACACCAGACCGACGGCGCTGACGACCAGACCGACGACCGTCGTGGCGAACACGACCTGCATGTTGTAGGCCATGCCGCCGATGTCGCCCGTCGAAAGGCCGACCAAGGCGGGACTCATGGCGATCAGTGTACCGATCAGTCCCAGCACAGGACCGATTTTGGTGAGCAGCCGGGAGAGGATGACATCCTTCTCGGCCTCGTTTTCGAAATTGGAGATCAGGTAATCCGAATAGTCCTGACTGGGCGGCACGGTCAGCAGATCGCGCAGGTAACGGACGAACAGGGAGTTGTCCGCAGCAGGCAGGGCGTTTTTCAGTTCCCCGACCGTTTCGGGGGTCAGTGTTTTGATCAGGGTGTTCAGACGGCGGTCGTTCTTCCGTTTGGTCATGTACTGGTTGTAGATGCCCCCGACCAGCAGCAAGGCCCGGATGAACAACAGCAACAGCAGGATGATGTCGGGAATGAGCAGGCTGTTGGCCACCCAGAAAAGCATTTGCGAAATAGTTTCCATAAATTTATTTTACGTTTGCAATGTTCTTTTGTAAATAATCGTCTATCGTTCCCCGGACACTCTCCGGCGCGCATTCTGTTTTTGGAAGAACCGCCATTTGAAACGGTTCCAGCACATACCCGCCAGAAAGAGGAGCAGAAACAACCCGAAGGCAAATCCCATAGCCGTCCAGTTGAGCGGCTCCCTGACGGCCTGATAGGTCACGTTGCCGTTTACAGTCGTGAGCAGGCCGATAATGCAGACGAAAAGGCTCACCAGAAAATGGATCTCCAGCCGCATCTCCCCCCGAGGCAGCAGACAGCGGAAAAACCGGCTCAGCAGCGGGAACATCAGCACGACGAATCCGGCGAAAGCATAGGAAATCGTCGTAAAGCCGACCCCGGGAAAGCTGAAGACAAGCTCGGTCTGCAGGTAAAAAAGCGCGGGAAAGACGAGCAGGCCGGGATACCATTTCAGCAGCTTCATCCACCACCGCTGCCGCTCGGCGCCCTGCAATACGGCGATACAGTAGGCAAAGCAGACGCACGATTCGAGCGTGATGATTACGGCCATGTTCTTCAGCGCCGCCGTATTCTGGAGATAGTCGGCGAGCTGCGTCTTGGACTGCAGGATAGCATAAGGATATGTCGCCGCGACGAAAGCGCCGCAGACGGCTCCGAAGAGCAGCGTCTGCCATCCTTTCCAGAAGCTGACCTTCAGGATGCCATTGACGAAAATGAATAATACGAGTATGCTGATAATTAATTCCATAGTCGGATCAATCCTCTTTTCTCTTCTTCCGTAAAACCAGCAGCAGGACGATGAACAGGACGAATACGCCGCAGGCGATCCATATGCCGTTGAGCGCATTGCGGCTGCCGTCCCCGGCCGTGGCCATTTCGTCCTTCTTCAGGACCATACCCTTGGCATCGGCCGAAACGTCGGCGGTCCGCATGGCGCGGATGCGCTGTTTGTAGACCGCGGCATTCTGCGGCGTCGTTTTCTCCGCTATGAAATCCTGCAGTTTGGCGTTGCCGCCCGAGAAGCCGCCGCCCGTCGAGCCGAATTCCCGCACCAGATCGGTATGCAGGGCCGCCAGTGTGCTGAGCTGCTGCTCCGAAGCATGCCACATTCCCTTGCGGGCCGTCTCCAGCATGACAGCCGTAATCTCCTGCAGGGCCGCGGGATTCTGCTGCCTGAAGAAGGTTTCCGTACCCAGTTCATAGGTATCCTTTACATATACGTCGTAAAGCCGGTTCCACATCGCATCGTCCACGACATCGGGCTTGGTGACATTCCAACCGTAGGTGTTGGTGACGACCTCCGTAATTCGCGAAGCGCTCGAAGCGCCGCCCTTCATCACCTCCTTGATGTATTCCGGATTGAAGACCGTCGAGCGGGATTCGACGCCGATGGCCTCCTTCAGCTCCTGCATCCTGACGTTGTTGCGGTTGCGGTAGTCCGCGAAATAGGCGTCGGGGTCCTTGCCCGTAACGCTCCGCACGGCCAGATTCATACCGCCCATGAATTCGTAGACATGGTCGAGACTCAGCGCGCCCCATGTATTGCTCTGCCGGGGCTGTACGACGGCGTCCGTATTGTGCAGCACGGCCCGCAGCAGTCCGGCTTTCACCGCACCCCACTCCTTGTCGCTGCCGTAGACGGCGCCCATGTTTTCGATGTAGGCGTCGGCGATCTGCTTCTCATCCTCCCATTTGTCGCCGCTGGTAATCAGCCCCTGAATGCCCGTGCCGTACATACCGTTCACACCGCCGAACACGCGCTGCGTGGAAAGCTCCCGGGCCTCCTTGGGCGTCACGCCCTGTCCCACCAGCAGCCGTTCGGTCTCCACGGCGCTCTCCGACACCCGGTTGGCATATGCGTCGTCCGCCGAAGCCGCGGCCATCTCCACAGCCCGCGAAATCAATTCGAGGCGCGAGGCCGCCAGATCGCGGAACTGGCCGGAGGTCTGCACCACGACATCGACACGCGGACGACCCAGCTCCTCCGACGGAATGAGCCGCAGATCGGACACGCGCCCATAGGCGTCGCGCACAGGTTCCACACCCAGCATATAGAGCACCTGCGCAATCGTCGCACCCTCGCTTTCGATAAACTCGCTGCTCCAGAAAGTATAGCTGACCTTGCGCGGATAGTCGCCGTGCGCCGCTTTGTATTGGGCGAGCGTATTTTCGGCCAGCTCCCGGCCTTTGACCCACGCCTGCTCGGAGGGCGTGGTTTCGGCATTGACCGAATAGAGGTTGCGTCCCGTGGGCACCGCCTGCGGATTGGCCACGGCGTCGCCGCCGGAGGTCGAGGCGACATAGCCGCCCGCAAGGGCATTCAGAATCGAACGCATCTCCGCCTCGGGACTCTCTTCCAGCGCCTTTTTATAGTTGGCGATATTGGTGACGGTACGCTCCACTTCGGCGATGACGCGGGCATGCCGTTTCTGTTCGCCGGTATAGGTCGCCGGTTTGCCCTTGCCGTGTCCCGTCATCATACCCCGTTTGGGCGGCGCAAGAACCGCATGCGCTTCGGCCAGTTCTTCGGGCGTAATCGCGGCGATACGGCATACGAGCGCTTCGTCGGCTTTCACGCCGTCCAGCACCTGTTCGACGAGCCGCCGGGCCGGATCGAGGTAGCGCCGGGTAAAGAACACCTTGCTCTTCAGCTGTTTGTCCGTCACTTTGCCTTTTTCGCGGTCGAGGGCCGCCAGACTGTAGGCGATCGGATCGGCGCTCATGGCGAGCACCGAAGAGCGGATTTTTTCGGGCGTATAGGGCACGCCGGTCGTATAGAGCTGCCCGGAGATCTTCTCGTTGGCGATCTCTTCGGCGAAATTCTCGATATGTTCGATGTCGGCCGCCGTATAGGGCCGGGTCAGCACACTGTCGAGCCGCAGGTCGCGGTGCAGGCCCATCTCCACAGCGATTCTTTTTACCGCCAGCGAAGCTTCGTCACGTCCCTCTTCCGCACTCTTATAATAGGACTCGATCCTATCTTCCAGTTCTTTGTACCGACCGCGGGTTTTGCTCTCCGTGAAAGGCGGCGTCAGGTAGGAAATCGTCGTGGCATACGAACGGCGTTTGGTCATCATGCTTTCGCCGACGTTGCCGATGGTATAGTAATAGAAGTGCGGCACCGTGCCCACCAGCCGGTCGGGCCAGTCATAACTGCTCAGCGCGACCTGCTTCTGCGGCGTGAACTCCAGACTGCCGTGCGTACCGAAATGGATCATCGCATCGGCCCCGAAGGCGTACTGCGACCAAAGATAGGCTCCGATATAGGTATGCGGGGGCGCAGTTTCGGCGCCGTGGACAATCGCAAAGGCGTCGTCGCCGACGGCGGCCATCGGCTGCGGCAGCAGCACGACGTTGCCCAAGTCGATGCGGGCCACGGCCAGAGCGGGTTCACCGTCCCGGACCGCGCTCATGTAGCGGCCCGGAGCTTCGCCGTAGATGTTCACGACGTCCGCATACAACTCCTCCGGAAGCGCCATGCGCACCCACGACTCGTATTCCGTCTTTCCGACCCATGCGGGCCGGCCGTTTTTCATAAAATCGTCGAAGGCGCCCTCGGCATAGGTGCTCAGCACCGCGCCCTGCGTCATCAGCAGCTTCTCGAACTCCCCGAGCGTAGCGGGAAGATGCTCGACCCTGTAACCTTCGGCTCTGAGCCTTTTGAGCAGGTTGTAGAGCGAAGGCACGGTCTCCAGCCCCTGCGCCGTGAGCGACGACTGGCCCACGCCCTTGAAATAATAGACAGCCACCTTCTTCTCGGCATTGGGCTTCTGCTTCAGCCGGATGAAGTTGGCGACGATCTGCGTAAAGTTTTTCAGCCGTTCGGGGATGGCTTTGAAGAGATAAACACCCTCCTCATCCAGCTCCTGATCATTCAGCACATACGGATAGATCGCGCCGTCCAGCTCCGGAACGACGATACTCTGCGACATGAACCCGCCGAACATGCCCATCGGATCCTTCTCCCACTGCTCGCGGGTCTGCAGAATCGAGAGCGGCGAGAAGACCGGGATATTGCGTTCCCGGAGCCATTCGACGGCGGCATCGGCCTGTCCCATGACCATACGGCCGTGCGCGAAGTGTATGACGGCATCGGGGGCGATCTCCCGCAGAAACGCGAGCCGCTTCATATACGAAGAAACAGGATATACGTTCATCCCCGCCCCCTGCAGCGACACGATCAGGCTGTCGATATTCGCCCTATTGCCGCTGAACGGGTCGTTCAGCCCGCCGACAATGGCAACCTTCGGCGCACCTTCGCGGTAATAACCGTGCTCCCGCAGGTATTTTTCATATTCGCCGACGGTGCCGAACGAAAGCTCTTCGTCCAAGTGATACAACACGTCCGAAGCGCTCTCGACCGCGGAATCCGCCTCAATGACGAAGAGCCGTTTGCGGTCGATATGCTGACGGATGTACCGGGCCATATTGCGGTAATTGCGCTTATTCCCGTTACTCAGGTAGGAATAGACGCCGGCCTTGGTCAGGCTGTCCAGATTGCAGATGTCGTTTTCCGGATTGGTGGCGGCATAGATATAGATGCGCGTCCCTCTGTCGGCGGCCTTTTGCAGCAGGCCGCGCTGCTCCTCGGTGATCTTCAGCCCCATGCCGAAGCCTAAGACGAAATCGTATCGCCCCAGCCGGTCGAGCCGGTCGAGCGGTATCTCTTCGTAACCGATGAAGCGGTCCTCGTTGGACTTGACGAAACTGGTCGTCTGAAAATTCTGAAAATTGATCAGTCCGATGCGCGTCGCGGAACCCCATCGGCTCCAGCCGGCCCAGAGACATCCGATCGCCAGAAGCGCGGCGCCCCAGAGAATCCATTTTTTATTACGTGCCATTTTGTCGGGTTAGATTACGGCTTGATTTTTCACACCGTTTGGCCGACAGCTCCGCAAAACGAATCTGTCAGCCAAACAGCTCTTTCGTCTATGATTTACAGCTCTATTTCAACAATTCGTATTTGAGTTCCGGACGTCCCCGCTCGCCGTTGTCGCCCGAACCGAAACTGAGGAACTGCAGCTTGTAGTAGTTTTCAGCGCAATCCTTGAAGACGTAGAACCGATCGGTTTTCACACCGCCGCTCGTACCGGGCATGGCGGGCGTTCTCCACGTCGCACCGATAATGTCGGCATCGGTTTCGAATTCGGCAGAACCGACATCCGCGAGTTTGAAATCGGCATAGGATTTCGTTTCGGTCATGACCGTAGCGACTTCCACGCCCGAAATTGTATTGATCGTAATGACATCCTGCGAGAAAGAGAGCATTTCTCCGGAGGCCATAGTCGTCCATGCAGCGGCATACGACCATGTAAAATCCCATTTTTTAGCCTCGGGCTGGGCCTCGGCCGTTTCGCCGGAAGCCAGCGAAAAACCGACGAAATTGTAAAGCGGGTCCTTTGCGATTTCCGCCACTTTGGGAGTCGTGTCGGCCACATTCCCGTACTCGACTTTATATCCGTCGCCGCTGGGCGTTATCTTCACCTTGTACCACAGGCTTCGGTCCTCCACGTTGTCCGTGGCCTTATTGTCTTCCGAAGCGACGAAAAACACTTCGCTACCCGATGTAATGTCGCCGAATACGGTCTTCGAAAGGTCGCCCGACGTGTCGTCGGAAATTCCCTCGATGCCGTCGCCGCCCATAGCTCCCATCAGGCTGGGCGCCTTTTCGGCATCGGCGAGAGTCACATCCGCAAAGTTCGTCTTTCCCGATGCGGCGGCCAGCGTCTTATAGGAGGTATTGAGGATAACACGGAATTCATCGCCGCAGTAGAAGCCCAGATCCCATGTCTTGCGGTCGATCTGCTTCTGAACGTTGTTGCTCATATCCACGTAGACGATGTTTCGGTAGTTTTCGCTGCCGACCTTACCCTCAAGCTGCATCTCGCTTCCCGTAGAAACGATGGGCGTAAACGACAGGGTCGTTTCTTTAGTCGTTCCGATCTTGTAACCTTCGGTCTGCGAAAGCGATTCGATCAGGAACTTCACCGAACCTTCGGGAGTCTCGCCGGCCGCTTTGGCGACGGTAAAAGACGCCGTCGCAGCTCCGGCAGGAATGCTGACGACCAGTTTGCCGTTTTCCAGTGCCGGAGTTACGACGATGTCCGAAGCCGAAACATCCGTCGAGTTCATCGCCACGGTGACTTTCAGGTCCTCTTTGGCCGCACGGCTGAGTTTCAGTCCGATGTCGGCACTGCTGCCCTCCATGCCGATTGCCGAAACCGCGAAATCGACCGATATGCTCTGATATGTCAGGTCTCCGTCGTCATCGCCGCACCCGCCCGCGGTACATACCGCGGCCATGCAGCCCAAAACGTAAAATAATTTTCTCATCGTTCTAAAATTTTATAAGTTTATATTATCTGCTCTTCTTGAATTTTCCGTTCAGCAACAACTTCAGCCCGACCGACCAGCTGCGGCCGCACCCCAGATAACTGGTCGAGGGGGTGTCGTTGGACGAATCCCCGGTCGTTTGGAGTGAAGTCAGGTCGAAGAGGTTTTTCACACCGGCGTTTACACTCAGGTAGGGCGTAATCTTCTGCGTAACGATGATCTCTCCGGTATGATAGCCCGGAAGTCCGCGCAGATAAACCTCGCTCTGCTTCTGATTGTCTTCGGTCGTGTATTCGCGGTAATAATACTCCTTCCGCGCACCGGTGTATTTATAGAAGAAACTAAAATCGGTGCCGCTTCTTCTGATATTGTAAGAGATATTGACGCTGACTTCCGGGGAGTAGCGGAAGCGGGAGAGATCTTCGTCGCTCTCCGAGTAGCGGTTGTAACGACCGATCAGTGAGAAATTGACATTCGCACGAAGCCCGCCCCAGACGAGCGAATTTTCCAGCGATCCGCCGACGGTCTTGTAGCGGTCGGCATTGTAGTAGGTATAGAAATTGGGGATTTCCGCATTTTCGGTCAGGGTGATCCGATCCTTAAAATCGTTGTAGAACCCGCTCAGGCTCGTGGTCAGGCGGATCCGCTCGTTGTGGAGTATCCGCCACGTGAACGATCCGGTGACATTGTGGGAATATTCCGCCTTCAGATCGGGATTGCCGTCGATATCGTGGTTCGTATTGTGGTAGGAGAAATAGAGTTCCTGAATATTGGGCGTACGGAATCCGTATGCATAGGAGAGCCGGAAATCGAGATTCTTCGTCAGGTTGAACTTGGTCAGCAGCGACGGAATCATCGCCGGCGTGTCGTAGTCGGCGAAGACGAACGAGCGCACTCCCGGCCGGATGCTCATCCACTCCCACGGCTTGTATTCGGCGGAGAGGAACCATGCCATGTACGAGATTTTCGGAGTGCCGCCGATGCGGTCGCCCGAACCCTGCGTCCACTGGTACTCCACGCCGGGCTGAAGGCTCAGTTTCGGGGCGACGGTCCATGCCGCGGTAACCCGTGCGACCCATGACTTGTAGGCCGTCAGGTCCTGTTCGGACTCGCCGTCCGTAAGCCACTGTTCGCCGGTGGCCCGGTCGGTCGCCGTGGTCCGCGTGCGCCGCGAGTAATCCTGATAGGAAAGCGCGGCGTTGAGCGTCAGCCGGGTACCCAGCGTCCAGTCGGCCTGCATCTGGTGCGTATAGCGTTTCGACAGGTAGTCCTTGTCCCTCACTTCGTCCGGATTTTTGGGATTGGAGGGGTTTTCCGGACCGAAGATCTTTTCATCGAGAAAATCGAGCCGGTACCAGACATTCAGATTTCTCCGGTGATAACCGACCGTGCCGTTGGCCATCGACTGGTCCTTGGGATGCCAGCGTTTCGCCCGGCCCGTCATATCGCCCTGCCAGCCGCCGTAATCGTTGCGGGTGTAGCCTCCGTTGACGAAGAATCCGTTCTTGTGCGTGTAGCCCAGATCGACGCTTTCGTTGTGCAGGCCCCGGCCTGAGAAGAACTGATACTCCTCGCCTACGGTCTCCTCCTGAATGCGGGCGCCGACGCGCCACGTACTCTCCTCGGCCGAGTCCGTTCCTTTTTTGGTGATGATGTTGATTACGCCGGCCAGCGCGTCGGTACCGTATACGACCGACATCGGGCCTTCGACGATCTCGATGCGCTCGACGCTGTTGATGTCGATCTGGCTGAGACTCGACTGCTCGTCGCCCCGGTCGATCATCGGAATACCGTTCAGCAGAATCTTGATGTTGGTACCGCTCATTCCCATCAGTTCGAAAGACGTTTCGCCCAGCGCCATGTCGTTGCCCATGCGGATACCGATTTCCGTATTGAGCAGCGATTCGATGTTCGTGGGCGTCTTCCGGGCGATCGACTCGCTGGTAATCGACCGGACCTTATAAAGCGAATTGCGCATGGACTGGGGCGAGAACTGGCCCGTGACCACGATCTGCTCCAGCTGATTGACGTTCTCCCGGATTTCAATGTCCGGGAAACAGTTTTCCCGGCCGGCTTCGATCGTCACGGGGAACTCCTGCCGGTGCGCGGTTACGGATTGGACGACCATGGTGTACGAACCGGCCGGAGCCGTGAATTCGAAATGGCCGTTCGCATCGGAAATTCCGCCGTAAACCGTTTTTTCAAGCTGGACGGTGATGAACTCGGCCGGTTTCCCGTCCGAAGTCTTCACGTTTCCGGATATGGTGACTTTTCCGCCTTTCTGAGCCATAACGGGGAGGGCCGTACAGATGAGCAATACGAGTATCCCGATTTTCCGCATCATATTTTTCTGTTTGTTTCGGTGACAAAATTACACAGAACGGAAACCCGGGGCAATCACCTTTTTTGGGTATATTTAGTGACCGAAATACACAAATCGGGTATGAATTGGAATACAAATTACACCCGACAACCGAAAACGGAAGGCTGTCTCAGGCCGAACAGCCCCGACAAGGACTCCGCCGGAAGATATGCAGAACAACCCGGCATGGATACGGAAAAGTCCGAAAAAAGTTACGGCATCCGCTGGTTATCGTAACTTTTCCCGGAGTTCATCTCCCTGTGTGGGATTCATTCTATATTATTATGGTATACGCGAGCCGGACGGCAAACAGGCATGACAGAAAATAAGCGGAGGAAGGGAGGGGGACTACAGAATCCGGCGGATCTGCGACGCGGGGGTCAGGCGCATCGTATCGTAGTCGAGTCCCGAAACGACCGTCAGTCCGCAGCGGCGACCGGGCGCCACTTCGCCCAGCTCAGCTTCCATGCCCAATGCCTGCG
>JAJPZH010000278.1 GCA_021204515.1 Alistipes sp.
TCTCCGAGGTTTCAGGCATGGCAGCGACAACTTTCCGACAACGCCGTATATGCTGCCCGCATGGTGCTCGGGATCGGGAACTTATAAGCGACCCGTATGACGCTCGAAGACTTTATCAACGAAAAACTATGTCCCACGGGCAAGGTTACGGTATGGGATGAAATAGTAATCCGCATGGCACTTGATCTGGGTGACATGGATACACTGGCTTGCCGGATTATCGACCTCTGTGAGCGGGCCGGAGTGCCGATGCCCACGAACCTCGTTCTGCCGGATGCAGAACGAAAGAACACCTGAATACGAATCATTTAATCTGAAATAACATGCACGAAGCAGAACATTATCTCCGCAATCCCGACACACCGAACTCTCTGTATATTCAATATCAGGAACGGCGTCGGCGCTTGTTTTTCAACCGGGAACAAGATGCCATCGGAATCGTGGCTCCCGGGAAGCGGACGCGAGGCTACCATTTCAGCGACTGGAACGGAATCGAAAAGATATTCTGGCCGGCGCCCGACGAAGATCCCGCGGAAGCCAACCGCCGCCTGATCCGTAAGTTCCAGCGCGAAGCCGCCAAGGCAGGATTCACAAGCCCGTTCATCCGCAAAATCCGGAATGCCGATTACGGCAAGGACCTCTACGAAAACGGCATTACGACCGGCACGCGCATCGACGGGCAAATCATCACACTCGAAGCCGTGCGGAAATGGTGCGACGAGGGAACGTACCGATGTTTCTGCGAGGCCGTCAGAAACCGCACGCCGTATCACTCGGAACGGTTCGACTTCCGGGGGTATGACGGCTCGCTCTGGGTGGAAGTTTACGATAATGATGACGGCTACCATCAGGCCGGAGACCTGAACGCCGGATTCAATAAAGAGTACCGCGGATGCGGCAACGGTTATTACTACCTGCTCATCAACGAGCAGACATTCATCGGCTGCGATATAGACTGAATCATCCGACAACACACAAATCATGATGTACACACAACGAGAACCGCAGGCGGGCGACATTGCCACGCTGCACAAACCCTACCTCGGCAGCCGCCGCATCGAGCTCATCGAACAAAGCGGGTACATGTGGATTGCCCGCATTTGCGATAGCGGTAAAGAGATCGAGGTCTGGGAAGATGAGTTCGAACTGGACGACTAAAAAACGAATCTCATGCAAAACAACGGGAAAATAGCCAACTACATCGGCGAAGCGGTTATCCTGCTTACGGCCGACTATCTGGGCATCGAAACGGAGATGCTCGACACCGCCAAACAAGTGTGGCATACCAAACGCCTGCCCGACGCCCCGCTGTTGGGGCATTATGCCTCAGCAGCCCGTAAAGCCTGCGAGGCGGTCCTCGCCAAAGGACTCGGCGAGCGGGCCGATCGCCTCGGACAGGTATTCTACATGACCGGGGAGTTCCCCGAACCCTGCCAGATCGTACGGTACAGGGATTACCTGACGACCTATGTGCTGCGCAACGCGCTGGGCGACTGCACGAACGGAGGCATTTCGAGCCGCCCGGACACCCTCGAACTGTTCGCCCCGCACCTCTCGTTCGCACAGGTGGCGGACTACTGTCTCGGAAACGGTATCGACGTGAATAGCGTCGTGAAACTGGTCTATCGGGAAAATCTCGACTACATCCATGCCGAGCCCATCGTCGACAGAGGCAAATGGTACATGTTCGGAGGCAATTACCTGAAGACCTCCGACTCCCGATTCAAAGACCTTACGGGCATTCGTTATCCGGTGCCCGTACACGACCGCACAGAGGAGTAGATATGAAAACTATCGCTCCATCAGCGAAGGGATCGTCTACTCGCTACACCGACTGGTGGAACGCATTAGCACCAATGAGCAATAAAAGCTATACCTCAATAATTAACTCGGATACCACAAAACACATTCACAATGAACGAAACACAACACACACCCGTACTTATTGCCGGTTTTACCTGCCGTTTAGAGGCAATCCGCCAGGAAGCCCTTGGCCTAATCCAGAATGCCGTGGCCGAACATACAGTCATTGGCACGTTTTACAAAAACCGGGGCGTACACTACCGGGACACCGCCGCCGAAGCCGAAGAGTACAACTCTTCACCTATTATGGTTACACACAACTCCTCCTTCGGCACATACGGCGGTTACGAAGCCGCCACGGTGTACGAACTTTTTGCCGACAAGAGTGGACGCCTGCTCTGCACGCTCAACGGCAAGGCGGGCGAAGACTTCGGCGAACCCCTCGAACATATCCAAACCGAAGGGCTGATCGACATCGTCCGATGGTTGATCGAGTACGGCTTTGTCACCGACGACCCGTGGCGCTGCGAGGAGTGCGGCTCGCTCTCCGTACAGGAACAGATTTAGGTCGACACCAACACGCATGCGGCGTGCTCCCAAGCATATAACCGCGATGAAAACTACTGCTGCGATTGTGACGAAAACACGTACCAAGTTCGGGAAAGCGAACTGCTGCTGAACATAAATATGTGGTGGCACAATCAGGACTTCCGGCAGCGGGAGCGTCTTACCGGTTACCGGCAGGACGACTTCGACCCCGAAGAAGGGTATCGGGCGTTCGCAGATGCCTGCGACAACTGGTGGAACGCATTATCGAACGAAGAAAAAATAGCGGTATGGAAAGACAATCAGTAGCCAAACCGACCCGTACGGTCGTCCGATGCGGCAAGTGCGGTTCCCGCGAAGTGGATGTCCGGGCATGGGTCAGCCCCAATCTGGGCAACGCCTTCGCCATGTATTATGACGGGAACTCACTCGAAAAGGCCGAAATCTGCTACTGCCGCGCATGCGGCGAGCGGAGCGAGCCTCTCTTCGAGCAGGAGGAGATCACACCTGAAGAACCGTACAGCTGTACCAACTGCGGCTCGACCGACGTGCAACGCAAGGTCTGGGCACGGCCCAATAATTACAATGAATATGTCGATGATGTCGGAGAATGTGAAACGCACGAAGACGACTGCTGGTGCGACCACTGTGAAGGCCATCACCTCATCAAGCTGCACAGCGAGTTTATGGAGGATATCGACTACTGGTTTTTTCATGAGTTGCAGCCCGACGACTCTGAGGTCATTACGGGCCTCTGTGAATGCGACTATTCTTCCGTGGAGGCGTACGATGCGGCCGTTGCCGCATATTGGAACGGCCTGAGCGACAAGCAGAAAATCAACTGTTGGAAGGCGCTGACTTACAATAAGAGAACCGCTGAAGAGTAATAATAATCACCAATTATAAAATCGAGAAATAATGGAACAAAAGAAAATTTACACCAAAGAAGAACTCGTCGCCCTGATCGAACAAATAGGTTGCAACAGCGGCAGGGGGATCGAAGTGACCGGACAAAACGGCGGAGAAAACCTCACCATTGTGATCGCCCAGACGGAGTGGTACGATACACCCGTATGTTTCGTGGGCGGCTACGGCAATCCCGTTGCGGCTATCGGCCATGACGAAGTTACGGAGAAGCTGCCCGGCATGCTGGACGATTATTTCGATAAGGACTCCGTCTTTACGATCGAGGAAATTTCCGCAGATCTTGCGTCCGCACTTACTCCGGAAGATGAGAGCCAGATCGAAGTGTGCGAATGCTGCGGCGGACGGGATATCGCTCCCGAACTTTACGACTTCGGCTGGTGCATGCGCACATGGTGTCCGGACTGCGAAGAGGAACATTATGCCACTAACCTCAAAGAGTACAAGGAAAAGATCGACGCATGGTGGGATTCGCTCGACGACGATACGGCGAGGCTCCTGTCCCGAGGAGCTGAGGACCGCCAAGCGTGGTGGCGCTCGCTTACGTTCGATCAGCAGCGGCAGCTGTACAAGAAGATTTGCTGGGACAAAGACATGACAGGTTACGACGAATAATGAAACAAGGACATGGAACTGAAAGATTTACAAATCACCGACGATCTCTGGGATTTCATCAAGGAGAACGTCCCGAACTACCACGAGCGCGAGGAGGTGCTGCGTCAGGCGCAGCTTCAGCTGTTCATCGACGGCCACGAATCCCCCGTGGCCGGCATCACGCGCGAGGAAGCCATTCTGCTGCGCGATAACATCCTGCACGGGCTCTTCGCCGAGGCTATCGTAGCCTTCACACACCGCACGCCGGAACAGAAAGCTCTGGAGGCGAAACTCGATACGATATACGGCAGCGAGGAGCTGCGGGAACGTTTCGCCGAGATCCTGCTTAATGAAGCAATGACCGACACGGAGTCTTACCACAAGGTCGCCCGCAGCATCATCGACGCCTATATGGAACGGGATTGCGATGCACTGCTGACGAGTATCTGCGGCTGGTCGATCTCGTCGCTCGCGGAGAAAGTGCTTAACAATCAATAACGACCTACCCATGATACAACAACTTCGTGACAACCTTTATGTGCTTGTCGAGTTTCCCGAAGACAGTTCATTTTTCGAAGAGAACGACATCGGCTATCCCTCGTTCGAAAGCGAGGACAACGGCGCCCGGTATGTTCCGGATGAGGAGTATGTCCGATACTATGAAAACCAACCACAGGCTAACGCCTGTTATAAACCGCTGCGCTGGCCCGAGTCCCAGCCGTACTTGTTTCCGGTCGGTGCACTAAGCGAGTCTATTAGCGACGAGAAAGGTCTTGCGGACTTCGGGGAGCAGGTCGTATGGGTACCGCTCTGTAAAATACGACGATAACGACTTCCGAACAAGTTTATTTTCGCTTCTTAAATACACGGCTCCGAAGAGCCGTGTATCACTTTATCCCTAAAAACAAACACCTCTTAATACTCTTATCCGACCATGAAACAGAAAGTAAACATTCACGCTCAACATTACGCTGAATGCGTACACGGCACATTCGAAACCTATCTCGGAATGCATATGGTAACATACGATTACGGCTCGTCACCCTCCCTTGCCATCTGGCAGGGACGGCAGCACACCTGCCTGAGAAACATTCACTTCCTGAATGACTGTATACGAACTTCATACATCGAACAACTCAAAAAACGACAGAGAAAGTCCCATCTGTTCCGGCTGGCCCTGCGCCTCGGACGCCGGAATCCCGCACCGGCGAATGCAATGGCCTGACACGCACCCTGCAAGAACACGAATGTCATGGACTACGCCCTTCACGATTACGACCGCTACATCGTTTGTTTCAGCGGAGGCAAAGACAGCACCGCAACGTTCCTCTACCTGCTCGAACACGGGATTCCGCGCAGCCGCATCGAACTGTGGCATCAGGATATAGATGGATGCGAAGACAGCCTCTTCGATTGGCCCATAACCCGGGACTATTGCCGCCGCTTCGCAGCAGCATTCGGCATACCGCTCTACCTACAATGGAAAGTCGGAGGCTTCCGGCAGGAACTCCTTCGCACCAACGCTCGAACAGCCCCTATACGATTCGAATGCCCCAACGGAAGTTGCGGCTGTTGCGGAGGCATAAGGGACTCCCGCGGCACCCGGCTACGATTCCCCCAGCTGTCGGCATCTCTCACGACCCGCTGGTGCAGCTCCTATCTCAAAATCAGCATCTGCGCCGCAGCGATCACCCACCAAGAGCGGTTTCTCAACAGCCGGACACTCGTCCTTTCGGGCGAGCGCGGCGAGGAGTCACCGCAACGAGCCCGCTATGCCGTTTGGGAACCGGACCGGAGCGATCTGCGGCATGGCATCCGCAACCGCCGGCACGTAGACCGCCATCGCCCCATACGCGACTGGACCGAACAGCAGGTATGGACTTTAATCGAAAAATACCGTATACGCGCACATCCCTGTTATTACATGGGATGGCCCCGATGCAGTTGTCTGTTCTGCATCTTCGGCTCGGCTGATCAATTTTCCAGCGCGGCATGCATCGCACCAGCCGCCATGCAGGAACTCATCACCTTGGAAGACCGTTTCGAACACACGATGAAACGCAATCTGTCCCTTCGCGACCTTCTTGCTATGGGGAATCCTTACGTCACAATAACCGAGAAGCTACGCCGTATCGCCGGACAAACCCATTACGATCTTCCGATTCGGCTCCCGGATCACGAAACATGGATGCTGCCGGCAGGAGCTAAAATTTGAAATCCATTTATAATCTCCAATATCACAAAGCCATGAACCCTTACGAAAGAATGACACTCTATGAATTGATGATCGAAGATGCCGATTACTTTCTCCGCCACAAATATAACGGAGGAAAATCCGAATTCGACCATTCGATCAATGACATCTCACGAGCCCGAATCGCCGCGTTGCAACGCGAAAAAGGCGCCTGTTTTCTGCTGCGAACAAGGCTCCGTCCCGAAGAACGGATCTCCGGATGCCGGTATACGCCGTACACCGGACAGACCGTATACAACTTCGAATTCGACATGGCCGTTCCTGTCGAAGATGAAGAGTTGCGCCGTCTGGTGGATACGTTCAATGCCACACCGGAAAATCTCGATATGCAGCTTTTCGATCAGATTCACGACCGAATGTTGGAAATCGACGGCATATCCCTGACATGGGTTTGACAAGACATCCATGAAACACCCTACCCCGATTCCACCAATCAAATATCCAACGACAGACAACCATGTGCATCCACCCCTATCCGCACAGGCCGCTGCGTCCCCCTGTGCGGTATTTCTTCCGCAAACCGCGGGATAAAGACAGAATTTCGAACGGACGGCAACAAATATATACCCAGATTCCGTTCTTGGGGTTCTGGCCCGACCTGATGCTTCGGCGTGCCGACAATGAGAATATCCGGCAGGCGTCCCGCGAAACCCTCGACATGCTGGAAATTCTCATGGCCCTGAACCGGACGAATCTTTATACCGCCTTCTTCAACTATCACGCCCATATCGGAGAACTGGAAATTCTGATCTACGAAGGCCATTGGGGTATTCGCAAACGTCCGGTCCGCCACATAAAACTGGATTGCCGAAAGTATCCGCTCATCGACAACGACACCCTCCGGCCATTTTATGCCCAAGAACTGCTCGAATGGCTGATCCTGTTGGTTCAATAACTGCGCAATCCATGCTCAAGCTTTGAAATATCGCTTTATTTCGCTATCTTTACCTATCAATTATCAAGACACAATGAAAGCGATATGTTTGTCAGGGATGGTACTGGCACTTCTCTGCTCGGCACCGACCCTCGTATCGGCTCAAGAGCCGGCAATCTCCACCACACAGACCGTCGACCTGGGATTGAGCGTGAAGTGGGCAGATTGGAACCTCGGAGCCTCTGCTCCGGAAGACTATGGAGGACAATATCCGTGGGGTGACAATATGGGAGACAAAACTCCCGATGACGGTCAATCGGATACTTACCGACACCCTTCCCGCAACAATATCGGGATTGGTGTATGTCGATTGTGCACGAAACTTATGGCGTAAAGACTGGCGTATCCCCTCATTCTATGAAATGACAGAACTCGTTCTGAAATGCGAGTGGACTCCGTACACATATAAAGGGGTCAAAGGGTACAGGGTGACAGGCCCGAATGGAAAGAGCATCTTCCTTCCGTTGACCGGTGCGACAGGCGGAGCCCGTGGCAATACCGGTAACTATTGGACCGGAAGATCGAATCCCGACCGAAAGAAAACGGCCTACAATCTGTTCTTCGATTGTATCGAGGGACCCCAGAACTGGGGTAATCTTCAGTGGTTGAACGCGGGTGCCGACATAAATCTCCGCCTGTCGGTACGACCAGTCAGGGGTGTGCGTCACACCAGCAACAATGATTATGGGAGGGCATGCCGCATGATCGGAGAATTCCTGAAAACACAGGGAATGGACAACAACGCAGTCCCGTGGTTCGAAAAAGTGAAAAAATACGATCCCACTTATGAATCCGACAAGAGATTTATGGAATACTGGTTCGGGACCGAATAAAGGCCAAAAATAAAAAGGGAGAGATAACCGTCACGGCTCTCTCCCGGAGGACATTTCAGAATTTTAAATTCGAACTTTTCATTTTATAACTCTATGGTAAGAAATGTCCACTGGCTTTGATTTCAAACTGTTCTAAAATTCCCGTTCGGAGCCATGTCCGAACGGGAACGATAGAATTGCAAAACAGCCAAACGACCTTATTCCTTGTCGCCTGTTCCAGCCAGGTAGTAATCCGCGATCTTCAGCTTACCATCCTTGTCCACCGTCACGATCGCGACGATATTGCCGCCGTAATCGTAATCCGAAGTGTCGTAATTAACCAGATACTCCAATGTCTCCGACTCCGTATCGCCGTCGGCGAACGTCAGTTCTTTGTAGGAACCCGAAATTGAGTTGGGATAGTCGGCAAAGATCGTCTTCAACTCCTCCTCGAGCGTTTCTTTGTGGGCCGTATCGGACGTACGGATACGGTAAGCCTTGACCGTATTGGCGCCTTTAGTCACGGTGTAGTCAATATTCGTCGAATATTCGTCCTTTGAAGTCTCCGTAACTTTGAACGTCACTTCGCCCGTGCCGTCGAACTTCACTACGATCTCTTCCTGCTCTTCGGGCATCGTTTTAAACATCTCCTTTTCATTCTCGCTTCCCATAGCAAGCTGTACCAGGTTCACAGGATAGCTCACGTTGCCCTTTGCATCGACTGTGGCTCCGTAGATGCAGTAATCGTCTCCGGGATGCGGAATGCGCAGAGACAGCGTTCCGGAAAACTCATTCTTCGCGTACTCGTCCGTCCACTGCGAATTGTTCTCGCGATCGTACATCACCCACTCCAGTTCGGCCGGGTCACCGATGATGACATTGCACTCCATGTACGACCAACAGAAAATCCGTACCTTCTCGACGTCATTGTTCGTACTCAGTTTCAACTCGACGGCCTCGGGAATTGTCTGAGTGAGTTCGGCAGAAACGATCTTGCCTGTACCCTCGAAGACCGGCTTCTTCGTCGTGAAATCCTTGTAGGTCACCTTGCCGATCGTACCGTCCTCAGCAATGGGCACAGCATAAAGCCGCCATGTTTCATTGGGACCCATATTTTGCGTGAAATCCACCTTGTAAGGCTCCGTATAGGGAAGCACCTGCCGGTTGTTGCCGAGTACCGTGAGCAGTTCCTTCTGCTTCGCCTCGTCGGTGATCTCGTCGAAAGGATCGTAAACCGACGCCCCGATCAGGGAGGTGAAAATCTTTTTGCAGCCCGCACCCGCCGTGATAGTCGCAGCCACCGATGTCAGCGTGATATCTTCGTCGGCAATGTCGATCTGCACCTCGATCGAACCATCGTAATTGGAGGGTTCCGGAACCGTCAAAGATTCCGTGAAGACCTTGCCCTCACTGCCGTCTGCGGGCAGCGCATAGACGCAGATCAGAATCTCGTCACCTCCGTGAATCAAAAAACCTCTGCTTTCCGGATCATCGGCCAAGGTCCCTTTGGTCAGCGTATGCTCCGAGAAGGTCGCACTCTCGTCGCTCCAATTGAACGGTTGCATCGGATAATCCGGATTCGGATTCAGGGAATTCTCTGCCGATTCGATGAAATACTGTTCATTGTAAGCACTTGCGAATTGGGCGCCGATCACGTATTTGGAACACTTGATACTCTTCTTCACATCCACGTCCAACGAAAAAGCCGTCAAGTTCTTCACCGTGAATTCCACAAGCTCACCCTCCAGTTCGGCGGAGCTAATCTTAAAATCCTTCGTGACAACGTCGCTCTTCCCGTCCGCATTCTCGGCATAGACCGAAACGACGTAGTCTACGTCTACCGTCACGGTCAAGTCGAGCGTCGTCGCGGCATTCCCCGTCACAGAGGTATAAGCCGTATCCTCCCCGGCCGCAGTACATTTCCAATACCAGGTTTCGGTGTTCTCCGAAGGCTTAACCTCGACTTTAGCCACGCCGTCCTGTTCGGAGAACGAAACCTCGCTTACTTCGACAGAAGGAAGATTTCCCCCCCCCTTGTCATCGTCATCGTTGCAGGCACTCCCCAGCAGGAGCATCAACGATGCCATCGAAAGCAAAAACTTTTTCATAAGAACATTTTTTTAAGGGGAATTTCGGTTTCAAAAACTCCCGACACCCGGGGGATTCCCCCCCCCACGGAGTCGGGAGCAGCGTCAGAAAATGACGGATAACTTTACAGCGTCTGCCTCCGTATCGGATTTCGCTTCGTCCACGATCTCGTCGGGAACCTTCTCGCAGCGGACGAAACGGTGCACGTCTCCGGCATCGTCCTTCGCCGTCCATGTCATCGCGTCTTCGAGCCGATCGGAGACGACGTATTCGCGGGTCCAGTCGCCGTTCTCGTAATCGTAGTCGCCGCTGATGACATAGCCCAGTTCCTTGTCCTCTTCGACATTGAACGAACCGGTGACGAGCCGGGCGTACATGCTGTCGAAATTGTGGTACATTTCATAGGTCCTCTCCCGGCGGTTGAACGTAATGTAGAGGTAAAGTCCGTCGGCCAGAGGCGCCCCGTTCCACTCGGCGAGCGTCCATGTCCCGTTCAGATAGGCCGGGGTGACCTCGATCTCCGGAGTCCGGGGTTCGTCATCGTCGCACGCGGCGAAACAGAGCAGGCAGGAGGCCAGCGCCGCGATCTTAAAAAGATGTTTCATATCATTCAGTCTATTATGTTCTTGTTTATTCGGTTTATCCGGATATTCAGCGTTCGGTCCGAAGGACGCCCGTCCACGCCTTCGAGTACCACGGGAACCGAGATGTCCTCGGGCTGCGAAGCCGGAATCTTCGCGGCGTCGATCGTAATTACGATGTCGGCTTCACCGCCCGGAGGGATCGGTGAAGGGTCCGTGTGCAACTTCATGAAAGGCGGGATCAGCTTCGCAGACAAGTGTAACGGCCGCTCGCCGGCATTGCCGCAGAGGATACGTTCCGTAGCCTTCGCTCCGGATTCCAGTCCGCGGAACTCCGCTCTCTTCTGTTTGAGCCGCAAGGCCCCCATCGCATGCGGGAAGCGTGCCCAGGGATTCGCCGCAGGCAGTACTTCGCCCGTGAACGTCAGCCGTGCAGCGGGCCTGCGGTCCGGTCCCGATACATAGACGAAAGCACTTACGTCGATCCGTCCCGGATGGTTCTCGGGGTCGTACGTCAGCTCGACCGCACCTTCGGCTCCGGGGGCGATGCCGCCCTTCGGCCACTCGGCCGCGAGACACCTGCACCCGACGCTGACCCGGACGATGACAACCGTTTCGTCGCTCCGGTTCTTGAATACGAAACGCCGGCGTACGGGGGCATCCTCCTCGCGGAGTGTCCCCACATCGACCGTCGCACGTTCGAAGCGCAACGGCCGGACCGCGGCGAGCGGAGGATCGAGCAGCGAATCGACGGCTGCCTCGGAGCGGTCGGGAAGTCCCTGCGCAAAACCCGCAGAGGACATCGCGGCCGCCGAGCAAAGGGCCGCGACAAGCCATATCTTTCGAATCCGCTTCACAGGCCATTCAATTCTACATCCAACCGCTGTCGCCGGCATTTTTCCGCACGGTGACGATCATCGTCTGCTCCTGTCCGGCGGAGGGTTTGACGGTGATTTTCGTCGATCCGGCAGCCACGCCTCCGACCGTCAGCATCGTTCCGGAAACCGACGCTTCGGCGATCTGCGCATCGGCCACCGAGACCGTATAGGTCAGGTTGCGGCCGCTCTCGAAATAGAACGCCAGATCGAGCGTCGCCGATCCGTCCGTCGAGACGTACATGTTCGGAAGCTTCATCTCCAAACCGGCCCCCTCGACCGCTTTCAGCAGCTTCGCGGCATCAACCATACCCGTGCCCATCTTGCCTCGATAATTCGACAACGTCATCTTGGTCGCCGGAGCACTCGCATAGTTGTGATTGTAATAGTACAGCTTATTGCCTTTCAAATAGGAGTCATCGATCTCCTTAACCGACCGTTTCAGCAATTCGACGAACTCGTCGGCACGGAAATGGCGCCGCTTCTGCACAGCATATGACAGGCCCAGCGCCGCCACGCCCGACACGTGCGGGCAGGCCATCGAGGTCCCGTCCAGATAGCCGTAAGCCGGCTGTCCGTCGGATACCCACGTCGAGAGGATCGAACCATGACCCATCACGGGCGTGCCGCCCTCGTCGAACCACCCTTCGGGATCCTCCTCACCGACTTTACCGTAATACTCCATGTCGCCACCCGGAGCGCTGATGTCCAGTCCAACTCCGTAATTCGTATAGCTGGAAGGTGTAAAAGCGGCATCCAAGGCCCCTACGGTCACACATTTGGAATAAGCTCCGGGGAATGCCGGTGAGCAGGCATACTCGTTGCCTGCGGCGAAGATGACGACACCGCCCTCGATAACGCCGTTAGGCGATCCGGCATTCTGAATGAAATAATCCATCGCCTCCTTCTCCAGCGGATAGGTCGCTTCCCACTCCTCCTCGGTGGCGGGACCCAGCGTAGTGCCGAAGATCGCCTGATTGGCATCAGCCGAATAGTAGCCCCAACTGCACTGTAAAATGACAGCCCCGTTATCCGCAGCATACTTAATCGCCTTGGCTTCGTTGTCCAGCGTAACGCCGTTTTCACCCTCGAAAACCTGGCACGACATGATCTTCACACCGCTGCCGCTGCCGTCGTGTCCGCCGGCAATGCCGCAGACACCCCGGCCGTTGCCGTTGACGGCGGCGATGGTTCCGGCGACATGCGTACCGTGGCCCGTGTCGCTCTCACTCGTCCAGGAGATCAATCCCGAGCCGGATACGAAATTATAACCGTGAACATCATCCTCATAGCCATTGCCGTCGGCGTCCTTACCGGCGTTGAACACCTCGCCGTCGTTCTTCCACATATTGGCCGCCAGGTCGGGGTGCGTATACATCACGCCCTCGTCGAGCACGGCGACGACGATCGAAGGATCGCCCGTGCACATCTTCCACGCCTCCACGCAATTGACGTCGCTGCCGGCGACGATCTTCGCATCCGGATTATTCCCCTTGAACGAATAGTCGCCCGTATTGTAATAATGCCACTGATATTTCAGTGCGGGATCGGCATCGAACGGCAGTCCCAGCCCCGAAAAGTCGATGTCCTCTTCCGTGGCACGGGTTGCGGACATACGCTGCACGGCCGCATTGCTCACGTGTGTCCGAATCTTTCTGTCGTAAGACCGCTTGATCCGGTGGTTACCCTGCACGGCGGAGATTTCTCCCAGCAGGCTCAGCCTGCGGGCAGCTTCATGCAGATCGGCATTCTCGTCGAATTTCACCTTGTACCAGAGATGGAGCCCCGCTTCGCGGGTCCGCGCCTCATTCCGCTCGTCGCGCGGGAAGATACGCTCGAAATGATAACCGCCGAGAATATCCAGAATCTCATCGGTCGAAGGAATGCCCGAACGGGTCATCACACCGCTGCCGCCGTTACGGGTAGCCCGAGTGAACGTCCGGTCCAGAATATCCGACATCTCGGGTTTGAATTTGATCAGCAGCTCCCCCGCTTCGGCGTCGGCCGGGAGCTTCACTTCCGTCCCAGGGGCCGGAGCAGGGGTTCCCTGCTCCAGATCCTCCTTGACGCACGACGTCAACGCAAAGGCGAAGAGCGCCGCATATACATAATATCTCTTCATCAGATCCATTGGCTTTTTATCGTTCTTTACTGCTGGTCGGGCCACTCGCCACCTTCATCGCCGCCCCCCACGTACTTGTTGTAGTACATCGGGTATGCGGCCTTGGAGCGGTCGGCCTCCTTACCGTTTCCATAGTAATAACTATATCCGAAATCCGGGTTGTTCTTCACATTGTCGAACCCTACGGAATTTCCCTGGGTATCCTTTCCGTCCTCCCACTGGTTAAAGATCATCGAGTCCGGATTCCACTCCTGAAGATAGGGATGGAACAGAATCCAATCCGGAGCATCGCCCGTCAGGAAATTCAGGTTAACCGCAAATTTCTTGGCGTTGGGCAGTACGCAGAGCACCTCGCTACCCTTCACCTTGCGATCCATGCCCGGAAGTTCTACTTCGCGATCCGTAAGCAACCAGCGGCAGGTATCCTGCAACAGCGGATACTTCTCTTCCGCCTGCGGCGTCTCCTTGTAAGTCACGAAACCGGCATCGACCATCTCCTCGTCGCTCGGCAGGGAGCCTTCGAAGAGTTCGTAGGAAAGACCTAACTCTTCCAATTCATCCCATTTCAGCAGGTCAATGAACGCCGCTTTATCCGTATTCAAACTCAAATACATCCCGAGTTCTCCATCCGTGAGCTTAGCCTTATCCTCTGCACTCAGGTCACCGGTGGTATCGTTGCGGCGGTTACCGGAAAGTCGCAGCACCTTGAGATGCGGGAAATTAGTCTTGTTCACAACCGTTGTAATGTCAGTCAATTTCGAGAAATTGTTCGATCCCAAATCAAGTTCCTCCAGTGTATCACCCAACTGGCTAAAATTGTTCGGCAGATGAACCAGACCATAAGAATTCACCGTCAGTTTCTTCAGGTATTCCAGTTCCCCAATTTCCTCACCGAGCTCCATATCTCGAATCTGACGATTGGTATTACTCTGCAGCGTTATCGATTCGAGATACTTCAGATAGCGAATCTCACGCGGGAAATTCTCGCCCTCCTGAAGGTTGAACATCGAGAACGATACCGAGCGAACACGCCCTACGGCCTCCTCGGAAGGTTTGTCCTCGTCGGTCTCCTCCCAAAGCGTCACCAACTCCCAGTTCGTCATGTTCTCGCTCGTGTCCCACGAGATCATGCTCTGGATTTTTTCGTTGATCATCACCACGGCCAACGAGTCGCCCGCACGGTCATCCGTTATACGCTGCGCAGCGGCCTGAGTAACCGTAAGATATACCTCTCCCGTCTTATTCCCGTCCTTATCCACCAACTCGACATCCGAATCGATAGGAACCAATTTAATCTTCGCAATACGCGTATAGGGAATCGTATTCATCTCCCACGGAATCCGAATGTCGAAAGACCGCGGACGATCCTTGCTGTCCAGTTCGGCATTCTGATCGTCTTCGCTGGGAACCTTCGCGTTATCCACGCGTATCCAGTTCTTCAAATCATCGTCCGACAGCGCCGCAGCATCTCCAGGCGCCAGCTCCTCGCCCAATTCATACTCGACCGTCGGATCGAGTTTGAACGCCACGTTCGTCGTGACCGTCGCCTTGATATATCGGTCGTCATAAACCGCTGAACTCTCGATCTCCACGTCGGGCTCTTTCAGCAAAATCTGCTTGCCGTAGCCGAACTGCGTAATGTTGACTATCTTCCGCCGGCTGTTATCGTTGCGATCCATAATACGAACCTGCGCCGTGCGGGAACCCGCCTCCAGCGTGGAGTCGATGACGAACGTCACCTCAGCCGATCCCGCGCCGTTGGCGGGAGTCGTGGAAACAAAGAACTGAGAGGAACTGGTAACCCACTCGACCGCGTCCGATGCCGTGACCAGCACCTTCTCGTGGATACGGTCCGGGCCTACGAGAATCTCTTCGCGATCCACCGTCAGTGAATCGCCGGAGCTCGTCGGCTCGTCATCGTCCTTCTGGCACGAAACCAGCACAAACGTGCCGAGAACCAAACCATATGTTATCTTATGTAAGAATTTCATTCGTTTCGTTTTTTATGTCGTTATACGTCCTTACCGCTCGATATCCAATGCATCGCAGCCCTTGATATCCTGCGTCTTGTCATAGATGAGCAGCCACATTCCCTGCTGGATGAGCGAACAGACTGCCGTCACGTCGAGCGAAATATTCGGATTGTCCTTCACCTCGACGATCCACAGTTTCGAGGTCATCGTCTCGTTGACCTTGCGGATATCATTCCCTCCGATCTGCAACTGCAGCAGGCTGGGACACGTCGTAATACCTTCGGGCCACTCGCGCAAGATGCGGTTGCCCTTTTCATCACGCTGATGACGAATTCCGATGGCCTGGAGCTCGAAACAGTTGAGCACGTTAGTCGGGAACTTCGAGCACCGGTTGTAACTGATGTCGAAACCTTTGAGATAGGGAATCGTCGTGGCCCGGAAATCATCGGGAAGCTCCGAGAGCCGGTTGAACCGCAGGTCGATCGAGGTGATCAGATGCGAGTTTTCACCCTGCAAGTCGCCCTCTTTGATCTCACTCAGCATATTGGCCATCAGGTTCAACGTCGTGATCGGCGAGCCCGTCGAAAAAAGCTGCTTGGGAAAAACGCTGATACGATTGTTCGAAAGGTTAATCTCGCCGGCATTGATACCGTTGAAATCGTCATCGAACGCCTTACCGTCAACCTCACCTAGAAGATTGTCCGAGAAATCCACGCTACCCATCACATATTTGGACTTAGCGTCAAAAATATTGGGAATCTTCTTCAGCTTGTTGTGCGTGAAACTCAATGTCTCGGTCTCGTTCGTGAATCCGCAGAATTCGGCCGGAATCTCCTCGATCTCGTTGTAGTCGAGACTCACCTGTACCAACTTAATCTCCGTGCCGAAGGCATTCAGTTTCTTCACGCCGCTGTGGATGCAGTCGATCATGCTCAGCTTCTTCATCCTCCGCAGTACGTCCGATTCCGGGAACTCCGGCAGATTGTTGTAGCTCAGATACATCATCTGAAGCTTGGCGGCCACGGCCGTCTGGGTTTCGTTGTCACCCATAACAAGACGGTGCCACTCCTTGCCCATGTCGGCGATACCCTGATTGCAGGCGATATTCAGCAACTGCAGTTCAGGCAACTCCTGGAGGAACGCCGGCAGCTCGGTGAAATTCGGGTTGTTGTAGAGTTCGATATCCGTCAGATCGGTCAGGTCGCCCCATTTCCAGTTCTTCGACTCCTCGGCCCACAATTCCTGGTAGGCCGTATTCTCGCCCTGCCAGTCGGTGAAGACATCCCCGGCCTTGATCGGCGCGTTGGCGATGAAGAGCTGCTGCAGATTCTTGAGCCGCATCACGGCTTTCGAGATGGCCGTAATGCCGTTGGTCGTATTGCCTACCGGAACATCTTTCGGCTCGATACGGCTGCTCTTAACGATCTTCTTCTGTTTCGGATCGCGATTGATCACCCACTGCAACATTTCGGAGAGATCCTCGCGCGAATCGCGGCGCACGAACATATCGTAGTAGTGCATCCGCATCTTCTGTTTCTGCGCATCGGTCATGTCCGGATGAATACCGTTCGAACCGAAAAGCTGACCGCCGCCCTGAGCACTGCTCACCGTTTCGTCGTGCGAACCGAAAGACAAAATCCGCAACTCGGTGAGCTGTCCGATGGCGTCAGGGACAACGCCTTTGGCTCCAAAGCCATCCAATGATAACGATGTAACACGTCCGTCGCTGTTCAGTCCCACGCCGGGCTGGTCGCCCCACATGTCGATCTCCTTATTAAAATTCCAGTTGGCGCCAGCCGGAGAACCCTCACCCTTGTAACTCCAGTTTTTTCCGTCGAGCGCCTCCCATATTTCGCGCAGCGCCTTGTAGTCCTTGATATTCGCGGCCTCTTCCGAAAGCTGCACCGGAATCTCGGCATCCTCGGTCAACTCATTATCCTCGACCGTGAATTCTTTGCCCTGAAGCCCCATACGAGTGTCCAGCGCCGTTTTCGAACTGCCCGATTTGGAATAGATCGTATATTCCGTCACCCGATATGTACCCGCAGGCAGCCATACGGTCGAATCGCACAAAGCCGTACCGATGTCCTTGTACTTGTCGTTCGGATCATCCGCCGAAGGCGATTCCTCGTACTGCTCCTCGTAGGTTACCTTCAACTCCTCGAATGTAGTCGTTTCCTGCGAAAAAGTGTTCTTCACGGTGACGGTCACCAACGCAATGTTGCTGAAAAGAAACGATTTATCCTCATCGTCGGTCGCGAGCGTCGAAGCGGCGCGCTTGATCTCCGGAAGCCCGTCCTTCGTCAAACGGAATCGCACCATGCCGCGCGCCTGAATGTCTGCCGTCAGATCCTTTACGGTAAGTCCATTCGCCACGACCGTAAAGGTCTCGTCGATGGCAGCCGCCACACCGGAAACCTCCTCGTCGAGTTTATTCAGGAGTTTATAGCCCACGATGCGGTAATCGCCGGCAAGCAACTGCAGTTTGTCGGTTCGCAAGCCGAATTCGGCGTTTTCCTCGTTGTAGGAGTTCAGAATCAGCGTCTGCGTAATGCTGGTTTCTCCATAACGAAGCTCAATCTCCATTTTCCGAATATCGCCCAACTTGTCCACTCCTGCCCGGGTGACCGCTGCGGTCTGCTGTGCAGCGGCCTCCCGGCCATAGGAAGCCTCCTTATAGAGCTTGAATTGTACGTAACCGTACTTTCCGCCCTCCAACCCATCCCCTTCATCGGAACAGCCCGACGCCACAACGCCCAATAACAGCGCGAAGAGCGGGAAGAGGAATAGTCGGCTCAATCTATTTTTCATTCGATTCATAGCGTTCATTCAATTCTGTTTTCCATTCGTGCGGCTCAGTCGGTAATCTTAACCACGCATATACCTTTTATCGTCTCACTCTTCGTATCCATGACCATGATCTGATACCCGGAGGGTTTCCCGCCATCGGTGAGGTAGGCGCTCCAAACCTGAAGCGTCTGACCGCCTGATGTCTGACCCGAAATTTCTTCGCCCTTAATACCGGTCACATCATAAGCCTGCGTCAACACGTCACTATCCGAAATACCCGAAGCCGTAATGCCCAAGCGGTTGTTTTCATCCGACATCATAGTAGCGGGAACGGTCGCCTTCCAGATATTTTTCTCCGGCATCACCGAAAGCCCGTAATCCGAATAGATCGCATCGCCTTCGGGAGTGTCGCTGATGTTCTCCATCTTAGGTTCGAAACCGGCGCCTTGGCCAATAACCTCTGCGAAGGTCATCAGCATCGCTTCGCCGTCGTAACTCATATAATAATAACCGGTGAACGAAACACCTCCTGCAGGCTCATCGCTCTTCTTCTCCTGCGTGAGGTTGGCCATGATATACGTGCTGTAGGCGGACTTGATGTCGTTCACTTCACTGTCGATGATATTACCTTCGAGATCGCTCTTGATCTCGTCGTAAACGGCTTTCGGGAAGATCATCACCATAGCGTTTCGCGACTCCGTTTCTTCAGGAAGTTCGCCAACCGTCAGTTTAAAACGATCTTTCACATTGGAATCACTTTAGCTTGAAATCTTCAAATTTTCAACCAAATCCAGGATACAGTTCGAAAAAAAATCGTATTCCACCTCCTCGGGAGTTCCCCACTGGTCGTAAGTCGCCGTGTAGGCAATCTCCACGATCTCAAATGCGTCGTTGCGAGTCGTCACGGTGGAGATGAGTTCGCTGCCGTAATCGACACTCTCGCTGCCACTCATACCGCCTTCGCCAGTCAGAGTCTTGCCGTCCTCGCTCACCGTTACACTCATGTAACTGGGCTCTACGATCAGAGCGCTCTCGGCATAGCCC
>JAJPZH010000108.1 GCA_021204515.1 Alistipes sp.
CATGTTCTACTACACGCTGACGAATCCCGATGCAGCGGTGAAAGTCGAGGCGATCGACCGTTTCGGCAACAAATACGAACAGACGGTTTTCACCGACCCCGATTCGCATCCCGGCATATATCATCTGGATTATTAAAAACAGACAAAGAACCGAACCTATATGAAAAAGTTATTATTATTCCCCTGCCTGCTTCTGGCGCTCTGCCTCAGTTCGTGCGAATCCTCGGACGACGAGGTTATGACCATCGAACTGGCAAGCCCGAAACTGAAAGCCGCAACCGATCTGGCAACGGCCACGATTACGTGGAGCGCCATTCCCAAAGCGGCCGGTTATGCCTATGCACTGGATAACTCAACCGAATACATCACTATCGAAGCCGCAGCCACGTCTGTAAAACTGACCCAGCTTTCGCGCGGTTCGCATACGTTCCGAATCTACGCCGTCGGCAATCTCGAACACACGACCGACTCGGCCGAACGCACCGTCGATTTCGACATCGACCCGACGCTTCCGGCCCCGGCCCCGTCATGCGCCCGAGGCGAAACCGCAGACGAAGTCGTCGTCACATGGCAGGCCGTCAAGGGCGCCATCGGCTACGCCTACAAATTCAACGACGAGACGCAATGGACGGAAGTCGGAGCCGACGTATTGAAAATCACCGAGAGCGGATTCGATCCGGAAGCGAAAAACACCTTTACCATATACGCCATGGGTCAGCTGCCCGATTCGGAGGATTCGGAAAAAATTACGCTTCCGTTCCAGTTGATCGACACGTCGGAAGGCGTATGGGCAAGAACTTCCGACGGCAGTCTGTCCGAACTCACAGAGTCGGAATCCGGCATCTATGCCGCTACGATCGCCTGCAAGGCATCGGACGACATCACCATTCTGATTGAGAACACGCCTTACGGATTTACCTCTTACAGCGGCAACGGCGGCATCGGAACCGTAAACAGCGTCTATGCTACCGCTCCGTTCTACACCTATCCGACAGCCGTATACTACGTACGGGAAAGTCTCGGACAAATGACAGCCAAGACCGAAGAGACGGACATAAACAAATTCTGGGTCAATGTCTCCGGATCGACCTGTAAAATAGACGTCAAGATCGACTGCACCAATACGGACCAGATTCCGCGTTACTACCTGAAACTCGTCGAAAACGAAGATCCCTCGATTATTCTGGAACAGTATTTCGATCTGATGGTATACGGAGGCGACTGGATTCAGACAGGGAAAGAGGCGAGCAGCGGCCGGAAACCGGCATCAACGAGTCCTGCGGCCATCGACGGCACAGAACCGGCCACGACCACAGCAAGTTACACGACATTCGGCATAAACATCAGTTCCGATAAAGACGCGGCTCCGGCATATCTCGCAAACCGGGGATTGACGGATTGGAGCATCAAATACTGTTATGAGTTCCCGGGATACGTCCGCCTCTCCAACACGGCTTCGGGTACGAATATATATTACGGAGTTCTGACCACGCCGAAACTGTCGAAGCTGACCGCGGCATCGACCGTCACCGTTACATTCGACGCAGTACGGTTTGCATCGGAGCACAATATTCCCGTCAAGATATTGAATGCCGGAACAATCGTTTCGGCGCAGGTAACAATCGAAGGCAGCGGTTCCGCAACGTCGATCGCGCCGGAAAGCGATAACAAGTCGATCAATATCACATCGGCGCACTGCCCCAAACACGGGAACGAGGCATTGAAGAAATGGTCCAATTTCTCGATAACCATCGAAGGCGCGACGGCGGAAACCCAAATCAGCTGGGATACGACAGGCGCAGGAACGACCAGTGCAAACGGCCGTATCTGTCTGGACAACATCGTCGTCAAGAAAAACTAAACGAACATTTTCACACGATCCGGCGGGCGGAGGGACAATCCCCCGCCCGCCGATCGTTTACAATCGATTTCCTGCAAAATGAAAAAAACACTGATTCTCCTGTCTCTGGCCGCCGCACTCCTCTGCAACTGCGGAGGCTCCGACGACAAAGGGCAGAAAACGGACAAGGGCGGCAAAATCACCGTCGTCGAACCGACGACAGCCCTCGGCGCCCCGAACGACGACATCGCCCTGCTGCAACTCAAACCGGGCAAACTGATCACACTCAAACAGGTCAATCCGGCCAACTGCAAACGCGCCGTAGCAGCCGGCATGTGCATCGACATCATGGCGCAGGACGCGACCCTCTTCGCCGAAGGAATGACCGATGCAAAACTCGACGCACTGTTTTCCGAAGCAGGAGCGGCTATCGGCTCCGCCGCGGCAAGCCTGTGGGGCATTCACCTGCCCTACCGGACATACGACATCTCAGCGACCGACGAAGCGGCCCGCGCTACGGCCGTAGCGAAGCTCAAAACCGTGATAAACCTTTCGATGAAATACATGCGGCCGAAACATTTCGTAATCCACCCTTCCACCGGCACGATACTCACCGACGGAAACGACTTCGCGGCCCGCAAGGACCAGAGCCGGAAATCGCTCAGGGAATTGCAGGCATATATCGTCTCCTGCAATTCGGCGCACGGTCTGAACACGATTCTCAGTGTGGAAAACTGCCCCCGGAGTGTCGCTTACGATGCCGAAACGATACTCGACCTGCTCAGCAGCGAGGGTCTGGAGCAGGTGCGCGTCTGCCTCGATACGGGCCACGCCCTGATTCCGCTGAACGGGGCGTATATCAATCCGACCAGAAACGGCGACGCCATTGCCATACTCCGAAAGCTCGGCACACGCCTCGGCACGCTGCACATCCAGCAGAATCCCGGCGCCGAAGGGGAATCCGGCACGCTGGACAAACATTTACAGCCATACAGCGGCGGCCTGATCGACTGGGGAGAGTTCTATTACGAACTGCTGAAGAACAACCGTTACCGCGGCTGCTTCCTCTACGAAGTCTCCTTCACGGACACCTACAACGGCACGACAGCCACGATCGAATCCGCCAAAGCCAATTACACGGGTCTCATCTCCCCCGCCTTCACCAATAGGCTGAACCGGCAATAGATCACCGGCAGACGGACGACAGACGAGCGAAACAATCGGCAGGCGGACGACAGACGACCTGCAACGGTCCAATCCGAAAACCGCCCGTCAGCGCAGAAGGCCGTAACCTGAGATTATGCCATAGGAGCTGGTCGGTCCAAAGGGAACCGTTTTAACGGGCGAATCCCCGAACCGCCGGACGAGATAACGGCCCCCTCCGCCGCGCTCCTTCCGCACAACGACAAACCCTTTCGCACAACGACAAACCCTTTCGCAGAACGACACCCCCTTTCGCAGAACGACAAAAAATCCGGACACCTTCGGTAAGGTATCCGGATTTTCTTATCGTTTTCCGATTAAACGGGAAACTACATTTTCTTGCCCACGTTGGTCTTCTTGGCAACCTTCGGAGCGGCAACCTTGGCGGCTTTGGGAGCGGCCGGTTTCGCAGCCTTCGGAGCGGCGGCCTTTTTGGGAGCGGCCTTCTTGGCTTCGCCCTCGACAACGGTAGCCTCCTCGACGGCGTCGGTCTTCTTCGCCGCGGGTTTGCGCGAACGGCGCGTCTTGGGTTTAGCCTCGGCTGCGGCTGCGGGAGCGATGCCCAGCGTGTAAGCGTCGTTGAAATCGACGAACTCGATGATGCACATGTCGGCAGCGTCGCCCAGACGGAAACCGGTCTTCAGGATGCGGGTGTAACCTCCCGGACGATCGGCGATCTTCGGCGCGATGGTGCGGAACAACTCGGTTACGGCCTCTTTCTGCTTGAGGTACGAGAAAACGATACGGCGCGAGTGCGTCGTGTCGTCCTTCGACTTGGTCACCAGCGGTTCGATGAACTGGCGAACGGCCTTGGCTTTGGCAACGGTGGTCTCGATACGCTTGTGCAGGATAAGCGACGAAGCCATATTCGACATCAACGCTTTACGGTGTCCCGCCTGACGGCCAAGGTGGTTAAAATTCTTATTGTGTCTCATAATTAATCTTTGTCAAGTTTGTAGATTGATACGTCCATACCGAACTTAAGGTTGAGCGAGGTCAGCAGCTCGTCAAGCTCCGTCAAAGACTTCTTACCGAAGTTGCGGAACTTCAGCAGGTCATTGCGGTTGAGTTTCACGAGATCTCCTACGGTGTCCACATCGGCGGCTTTCAGACAGTTCAGGGCGCGGACACTCAGGTCCTGATCCGAGAGCTTGGTCTTCAGCAGCTGGCGCATGTGGAGTACGTCCTCATCGAACTCTTCGGCACCGTTCGTGTCTTCCATATTGACGGTGATCTTCTCGTCGGAGAAGAGCATGAAGTGCTGGATGAGAATCTTCGCGGCCTCTTTCAGAGCCTCCTTGGGGTGAATCGACCCGTCGGTAGTAATTTCCAAATTCAATTTCTCGTAGTCGGTTTTCTGCTCGACACGATAGTTTTCGATGGAATACTTCACGTTCTTGATCGGGGTGAAGATCGAGTCGATCGGAAGCGTTCCGAACTCGCACTCGGCGGGAGTATTCTCCTCGGCGGGTACGTAGCCGCGACCCTTGCCGATGGTCAGCGTCATCTGCATCTTCGTACCGGGCGCGAGATGGCAGATCACCAGATCGGGGTTCAGAACCTTGAAGAACGAGAGGTAATTCGAGATATATCCGGCAGTCAGCTCCGTCACACCCGCAACGTTAATGGAGACCTTCTCGGCATCCTGATTATCGACTGTGCGGATAAAACGAACCTGCTTCAGATTGAGGATGATTTTCAACATATCCTCCATCACGCCGGGGATAGCGGCAAACTCGTGGTCGACACCGGCTACCTTGACAGTCGTGATTGCGTAACCCTCCAGCGAAGAGAGCAGAATACGACGCAAAGCGTTACCGACAGTCATACCGAACCCGGGCTCCAGCGGCCGGAACTCGAACTTTCCGAACGATGAAGTGGATTCAAGCATAATAACCTTTTCAGGTTTCTGGAATGCTAATATTGCCATAATATATTTGAATTTGTTTGATTACTACTTCGAGTACAACTCGACGATGAGCTGCTCCTTGATGTTCTCGGGGATCTCCTCGCGCTCGGGCTTCTGCAGGAACTTGCCGCTCATCGAGGCGTTATCCCACTCAAGCCAAGCGTAGCGGCTCTTCGAACCGCCGGCCAGAGATGCCGAAATCACTTCCAGACTCTTCGACTTCTCGCGAACCGACACGACGTCACCCGCACGCAGCGAGTACGAAGGAATGTTCACGACGCTGCCGTTCACACAGATATGGCAGTGCGAAACGAGCTGGCGGGCAGCTGCACGCGTCGGGGCGATACCCAAGCGGTAAACAACGTTGTCCAGACGGCATTCGAGCAGTTTCAGCAGGTTCTCGCCCGTGATACCGCCCATACGGGCCGCCTGATCGTACGTACGTGCGAACTGCTTCTCCAGCAGACCGTACGTATACTTGGCTTTCTGTTTTTCGCTCAACTGCGTGCCGTACTCCGACACTTTCTTGCGCTTACGCGCCAGACCGTGCTGTCCGGGAGGAAAGTTGCGCTTTTCGAGCACCTTGTCCGCACCGTAAATAGCTTCGCCGAACTTTCTGGCGATCTTCGATTTTGGTCCTATGTATTTTCCCATTGTTTTGACTTTTTTAAAACCTTAGAAATATTCCTTACCCCGACGCAGATTATACGCGGCGGCGGTTAGGAGCACGGCAGCCGTTGTGCGGCAGCGGAGTAACGTCGATGATCTCCATCACCTCGATACCTGCGCCGTGGATGGTGCGCACGGCCGACTCACGACCGGCACCCGGGCCTTTGACATACACTTTCACCTTGCGCAGGCCCATGTCGTAAGCGACTTTCGCGCAGTCGGCCGAAGCGGTCTGTGCGGCATACGGAGTATTCTTCTTCGAACCACGGAAACCCATCTTACCGGCCGAAGACCAGCTGATGACGTCACCCACCTCGTTGGTGATGGTGATGATTACGTTGTTGAAAGTGGAGTGTACGTAAGCGTTACCCACGGCACCGACCTTAACAACCTTTTTCTTAACTGTTCCAGTTTTCTTTGCCATAATTCTCTAAAGATTACTTTGTTGCCTTTTTCTTGTTTGCGACAGTCTTCTTGCGTCCCTTGCGGGTGCGGGCGTTGTTCTTGGTCGACTGACCGCGGACGGGAAGACCCAGACGGTGACGGATGCCGCGGTAGCAGCCGATATCCATCAGACGCTTGATGTTGAGCTGAACGGCCGAACGGCATTCGCCCTCGACTTTGATGCCCATGTCGGCAATCGTCGAACGGATTGCGCCGATCTGGTCGTCGGACCAGTCCTGTACTTTGAGGTCGTAGCTGATGCCAGCGACTTCGAGAATCTTGCGAGCCGTCGAACGACCGATACCGTAGATATAGGTCAGGCCGATCTCGCCTCTCTTATTTTTTGGTAAATCTACACCGACTATACGTGCCATATAAATTCTTTTTCTTCTTTAATAAACCGTTTAAACATTACCCTTGGCGCATTTTAAACTTGGGATTCTTCTTGCAAATGACGTAGAGTTTCCCCTTACGCTTCACAATCTTGCAATCCTCGCTTCTCTTCTTGATGGATGCTTTTACTTTCATGATTTTCAAGCAATCTAATGTTATTTGTACCGGAAAGATATACGTCCCTTCGTCAAATCGTAGGGCGTCATCTCCACTTTTACTTTATCTCCGGGAAGGATTTTGATGTAGTGCATACGCATCTTTCCCGAGATATGGGCGGTGAGTACGTGTCCGTTGTCCAGCTCGACGCGGAACATCGCGTTGGACAGGGCCTCGATAATCGTGCCGTCCCTTTCAATAGCAGCCTGTTTAGCCATAGAGTCTTACTTGTTAATTGCCTGTTCGATGATACTAAAGTCCGTCAGCACGTCGGGACCGTCTTTACGGACCGCGACGGCGAACTCGTAGTGCGCCGCGGGTTTGCGGTCGCGCGTACGGACTGTCCAGCCATCCCTTTCGAAAACCACCGCTTTGGTCCCCATGTTTATCATGGGTTCGATGCAGATGACCATTCCCTCCTTGAGGAGCGGTCCTCTGCCGCGGGCGCCGTAGTTCGGAACACCGGGGTCTTCGTGCATCTTGCGACCCAGACCGTGTCCCTCCAACTCACGCACCACGCCGTAACCGAAGCTTTCGGCATATTCCTGCACGGCTGCCGACACGTCGCCTACACGGTTGCCGGCTTTAGCCTGTGCCGTACCTTTATAAAGAGCCTCTTTGGTGACCTCCATAAGCTGCCGTACTTCCGCGGCAACTTCTCCGACGGCGAACGTATACGCCGAATCACCAACAAACCCCTTCATAAACGTACCACAATCGACCGAAACGATGTCGCCCTCCCTGAGGACGCATTTCGAGGATGGGATACCGTGAACTACCTGTTCGTTTACCGATACACACAACGAAGCGGGAAATCCCTGATACCCGAGGAAGGCGGGAACTGCTCCGTGCGCGCGGATGAAATCCTCGGCAATCGAGTCCAACTCCTTGGTGGTGACACCCGGCCGGATGTGGCGCCCCACTTCCGCCAGTGTCTTCGACACCAGAATATTGTTCTCGCGGAGCAGCTCTATCTCCTCGTCTGTCTTTATATATATCATTCTTCGCTAAGAACTCTTCGGAAAACTCCTAATGACGACCCTGAATACGTCCGGTCTTCATCAGACCATCGTAGTGGCGCATCAGCAGGTAGCTCTCGATCTGCTTCAGAGTGTCGAGCACCACGCCGACCATAATCAGCAGCGACGTACCTCCGTAGAAGTAGGCGAACGCCTGCTGTATGCCCAAGAACTTCATCGCCAGTGCGGGCAGAATCGCCACGATGGCAAGGAAGAACGAACCGGGGAGCGTGATACGCGTCATGATGGTATCGATGTAGTTCACGGTCTGCTTACCCGGTTTCACTCCCGGGATAAAGCCGCCGTTTCGCTTCATGTCATCGGCCATCATTTGAGGATTGATGATAATCGCGGTGTAGAAGTAGGTGAACGCGATTACCAGCACTGCAAGCGTGAAGTTGTACCAGAAGCCGGTCATCGAGCTGAAAGCAGCTGCGAAGGCCGTACCGGAGAACAGCGCCGGAATAAACATCAGAGCCTGCGCGAAGATGATAGGCATCACATTCGCGGCATTCATCTTCAGCGGGATGTACTGACGTACGCCGCCGTACTGTTTGTTACCGACGATACGCTTTGCATACTGTACAGGGACCTTGCGGACAGCCTGCACGAGGGCGATCGTCGCCATGAAGACGAGGAACAAGAGCACCAGTTCGAGAATAAGCATGATGGCGCTACCGCTGGCGGTCTGGAAACGCGCATTGACCTCGGCCAACAGCGCATGGGGCAGACGTGCCACGATACCGATCATGATTATCAGCGAGATACCGTTACCGATACCCTTGTCCGTGATCTTCTCGCCGAGCCACATGATGAACATGGTACCCGCGATCAGGATCGTCGTCGCATAGGCAACGAAGCCGAACGAGTTGCCGTAAACGAATGCAGTGGGGACCTGATGATACAGGTTGGCGATATACGCCGGTCCCTGCAGGATCAGCACGCCGATCGTCAGGAAGCGTGTCCACTGGTTCATCTTGCGGCGGCCGCTCTCACCTTCCTTCTGCATTTTCTGGAAATAGGGGATCATCATACCCATAAGCTGGATGATGATGGAGGCGGTGATGTACGGCATGACTCCGAGTGCAAGAATCGCGGCGTTGCCGAATGCGCCGCCGGAGAAGACGTTCAACAGACCCAGCAGTCCGTTGCCCTCCAGCTGACTGGCAAACTCCGATCCCTCGCCCAAGGCGTTGGGATTGATACCCGGAATCACTACGAAACTACCCAAGCGGTAGACCAGCAGCAGCCCGATCGTGTAGATCACACGTTTGCGCAGCTCCTCGATCTTGTAGATATTCTTGAGCGTTTCAACCAATTTCTTGTTGGTCGCCAAAAGAGCGATTACCACTAAAAAGACGATGCCAACAACGAGATACTGATTCATAATTTTCGGTTTCTAAGGGTTCCTAGAGTTTTTCGACGCTGCCGCCCGCGGCCGTGATGGCAGCTTCAGCGCTCTTCGAGAATGCGTGAGCCTTTACGCTCAGCGCCTTGGTAACAGCGCCGTTACCGAGGATCTTCACCTTGTCCTTCGACGAGATGAAACCTGCGGCGATAAGCGTGTCTACCGTGATCTCGGCGAGCGACTTCTTGGCGGCCAGCTCCTCGAGGGTCGAGAGGTTGATCGCCTTGAATTCAACGCGCTTCAGGTTGGTGAAACCGAACTTGGGGAGCCGACGCTGAAGCGGCATCTGACCGCCTTCGAAGCCCAGCTTACGCGAGTAACCCGAGCGCGACTGCGCACCCTTGTGACCACGCGTGGCCGTGCCACCGTGACCCGAACCGGCACCGCGACCGATACGTTTGTCGTGGTGCGTTGAACCCTTTGCAGGTTTGAGATTATTGAGTTCCATCGTAAAATTACTTCTTAGCTGTTAAACTTATTCTGCTGCTGCCTCCGTAGCCTCGGCTTTCTTAGCCTTGGGCGCTGCAGCCTTCTTGACGGCTACCTCCTCCACTTTGACGAGGTGCTTCACGCGCTCGATCATACCCTTGATGATCGCCGAGTCGTCGTGCTCGACGCTCGCATTGATCTTCTTCAGCCCCAGCGCGTCGAGGTTCTTGCACTGACGCGCGGTCGCGCCGATGCGGCTTTTGACTTGGGTGATTTTCAATCTTGCCATTTGTCTCTACAAAATTAACCGTTAAACACCTTGTCCATCGAGATACCGCGCAGGCGGGCGATGCTGTGCGCATCGCGCAGCTCGCACAGAGCGCCGATGGTAGCCTTCACCAAGTTGTGGGGATTCGACGAACCTTTGCTCTTGGCGAGCACGTTCTTCACGCCTACCGACTCCAGCACGGCACGCATGGCACCGCCGGCGATGATACCCGTACCGGGAGCGGCCGGGCGGATCATGACGAGCGAACCGCCGAAACGGAGTTCCTGCTTGTGGGGAATCGTACCGTTGATTACGGGGATCTTCACAAGGTTCTTCTTTGCGTCCTCCACGCCTTTGGCGATGGCCGACTGAACCTCCGAAGCCTTGCCCAGACCGTAGCCTACGACGCCGTCCTCGTTGCCTACGACGACAATGGCCGAGAAACTGAATGTACGACCTCCCTTGGTTACCTTGGTAACACGCTGAATGCTTACGAGTCTGTCCTTAAGCTCGAGATCGCTAGTGCGTACTTTCTTTATGTTGGTATTTGACATAATCGCTTAGAATTTAAGACCGCCTTCGCGTGCTGCTTCGGCCAGCTGTTTAACTCTTCCGTGATACAGGTAGCCGTTGCGGTCGAACGCTACGGACGAAATGCCTTTGGCGGCAGCGCGCTCGGCAGCCAGTTTGCCCACGAGGGCGGCTACTTCGCACTTGTTCTTGCCGGCGGCGGCTTCCGCCACCTCTTTGTCCAGCGAGGATGCCGCAGCCATGGTCACACCTGCAAGGTCATCAATAAACTGCACGTAGATCTGTTTGTTGCTACGATATACAGTCATGCGAGGCTGTTCGGACGTTCCGCTCACGATCTTGCGGATACGCATCTTGATCCTCTCTCTTCTTTCTATCTTGTTCAATGACATAACTCTAGACTATTTACTATTTAGCACCTGCTGATTTGCCGGCCTTGCGACGCAACTGCTCGCCGACGAACTTGATACCCTTGCCCTTGTACGGCTCCGGCTTGCGCAGCGAACGGATCTTGGCAGCGACTTGGCCGATGAGCTGCTTGTCGGTGCTCTTCAGCGTTACGATCGGATTGCCCTTCTTCTCCGTCACGGCGGTAGCGGTGACCTCCTTGGGAAGCATGAAATGCGTGTCGTGCGAATAACCGAGACTCATTTCGAGGATCTGGCCCTTGACTTCGGCTTTGAAACCGACGCCCACGAGTTCCTGTTTGATTTCGTAGCCCTTCGATACGCCGACGACCATGTTGTTGATCAGCGCGCGGTAGAGACCGTGCAGCGAACGGTGACGGGGCTGGTTGGTAGGACGCGACACGAGTACGGCGGGAACTTCGTTTCCGGTGTGAATGTCCTTGTGCGTGCCGACCTCTACCTTGATGTCCGAGTCCACTTTCTGACTCAGCGTCCCGAGTGGCCCTTTCACGCTTACCACATTGTCGGCCGAAACCTCTACGGTAACGCCGGCGGGCAGGTTTACAGGTAATTTACCAATTCTTGACATTGTTGTTCTTGTTTAAAAATTTCCGTTAGTAGATGTAGCACAGCACCTCGCCGCCCACGTTTTCCTTACGGGCCTTGGCGTCGGTCATGATGCCTTTCGAAGTCGAGAGCACGGCGATGCCCAGACCGTTCAGCACGCGGGGCATGTCGGCCACCGACACATACTGGCGCAGACCGGGACGGCTCACGCGCTTGAGGTCCTTGATGGCGTTGCCTTTGGTGGCAGCGTCCCATTTAAGGGCGATTTTGATCGACGGGTGACCTTTCTCGTCGGTGTCGAATTTGTAAGCGAGGATGTAACCCTGCTCGTAAAGAATCTTAGTGATTTCCTGCTTAATTTTTGAGCCAGGAGCTTCAACCACTTTGTGGTTGGCTTTCACTGCGTTTCTAATTCTGGTCAGAAAGTCCGCAATAGGATCAGTCATAACGAATGTAAGTTAAAAATTAATGAATTAAGTTAATTATTTGGTCTTCAGCGCCTTGAATCATTTTCAGACTCGCCGCCGCTTCCGATGTTTTTCGTTTTGCGCCTCACGTTCAGCGCTTTTGCGCTCTCCGGCAGACCGTTCGGCCCGGGGGATAAAGCGCGCAAATATACATATTATTTCTCACAAAACCAAAGTTATGAGCCTGTTTTCAGCGTTTTAAGTGCCGATGCCGGAATACGGACAATGTTAGCACTGATGTATTGCTAACATGACCCGTACAAAAATTCCCATCGACAACCGTTCGCCGTTTCAGGAGAAGATTCCGTCCGACGACGCTGCGGCGGCTTTCCGCCCGCCCGTCACGCCGCATCCGCGTCCGCACACCGCCCCGTCGTTCAACGGGTTCCATCGTGCCCTACGCATCTGCGCGGTCTCTCTCCGGCCCCTCGGTCCGAGAAATTTGTAACCAAATGCCTAACCCCTCGATTTCCGCCCCGCCGCCGAGAAGTTACCGCTTGCGGCGGCACTTTCCTCGACATTGCGACGTAACTACTCGGGTTCTGTACCCATATAAGCCCCGATTTCTGCGGTATCGGACTGCAGCGCGATCTTCATTCGCCTCCGCACAATCTCCGGGTTCACCTCTTCGCATTCCGGGTTCCCCCGTCCTGCAAAGCCGTTCCCGTCACCGGGCTGCTTCTGCAACAGCCTTCCGTCCACGGGCTTGCGCCCTCAAAATCCGGACTCGTGTCCGGGATTTATCCTTCGAATGAGCTAACCGACAAAGCCTTCAGCCCCTCCCCTGCGAGTGAGCCAGCCGGCCTTACAGCCTTCTAAGCCCCCCCCACTCGGATTCCTCCCGGCAGAAAATGAATTTTCGGATACCGGACATGATCCGGTATCCGAAAATATTACCAGCTTGCTTTCGTAACGCCGGGGATCAGACCCTTCGAAGCCATCTCGCGGAACTGAATACGGCTGATGCCGAACAGGCGGATGTAGCCTTTAGGACGGCCCGTGATCTTGCAGCGGTTGTGCTGGCGGATCGGATTCGAGTTGCGGGGCAGCTTCGAAAGCGCAACCCAAGCCTCCTCGTGGTCGATCTCACCGCTCTTCAACTTGGCAGCAATCTCCTCGCGCTTGTGTGCATAGCGGTTTGCGAGTTTCACGCGTTTTACTTCGCGTGCCTTCATTGACTCTTTTGCCATAGCTTATTGATTCTTTTTAGCGTTTTTGAAAGGAAGGCCGAATTCGCGGAGCAGCGCATAAGCCTCCTCGTCGGTCTTGGCCGTGGTAACGAACGTAATCTCCATACCGAAGATCTTGGTGATCTTGTCGATGTCGATCTCCGGGAAGATGATCTGCTCGGTGATGCCGAGGGTGTAGTTGCCCTGACCGTCGAATTTCTCGTTGATACCCTTGAAGTCGCGGATGCGGGGAAGCGCCACGGCGATCAGACGCTCCAAGAACTCGTACATCTTCGTATCGCGCAGCGTCACACGCACGCCGATGGGCATGCCCTTACGCAGCTTGAAGTTGGAGATGTCCTTGCGCGAACGCGTCTGCACGGCTTTCTGTCCCGTGATCTGCGTCAGCTCGGCCTCGGCTACGTCGATAAGTTTCTTATCGGCCACAGCCTGTCCCATACCCTGATTGATAACGATCTTCGTGAGCTTCGGGCACTGCATGACGCTCGAGTAACCGAACTCCTTCATAAGGGCGGGTTCGATCCGCTCCTTATACTGTGTCTTGAGTGTAGGTACGTATGCCATTATTTGATCTCCTCCCCTGACTTTTTAGCGTAACGGACTAATTTACCTTTTGCATTGAGCTTGCGGCCCACCTTCGAGGGTTTACCGCTCTTGGGGTCGAGCACCTGCAAGTTCGAGATGTGGATCGCCGCTTCTTTCTCGACGATACCGCCTTGGGGATTCTGCGCGTTGGGTTTGGTAGCCTTCTTGCAGAGGTTCACGCCTTCGACGATGGCACGCTGCTTCGTAACCTCGACCTTCAGGACTTTGCCCTGCTGGCCTTTGTTGTCACCGGCAATGACTTGGACCATATCCCCTTTCTTAATATGTAATTTCACTGACATATCCGAAATTGTTTTTATGATTACAATACTTCGGGTGCGAGGGAGATAATCTTCATATACTGGTCGCGCAGCTCACGAGCTACGGGGCCGAATATACGAGTACCGCGCATTTCACCCTGGTTGTTAAGCAGCACCACGGCGTTGTCGTCGAAACGAATGTACGAACCGTTGGCGCGTCTGATTTCCTTGGTCGTTCTTACGACAACCGCTTTCGACACGGCGCCCTTCTTAACGTCGCCCGAAGGAGTCGCGCTCTTGACAGCCACCACAATCTTATCACCGATAGATGCGTAGCGGCGCTTGGTGCCGCCGAGCACCCGGATGCAGAGGACTTCCTTCGCACCGCTGTTATCAGCTACTATGAGTCTACTTTCCTGCTGTACCATAATTACTTAGCTCTTTCAATGATTTGTACTAATCTCCAACGCTTCGTTTTGCTCAGCGGGCGGGTTTCCATGATGCGCACGGTATCGCCCTCCTTGCAGGTCTCGTCGAGACTCTCAGCGACGAACTTCGTCGTCTTGTTGACGAACTTGCCGTAAATGGGATGCTTCACTTTGCGTGCGACCGCAACCACAATGGTCTTTTCCATTTTGTTGCTGACAACCACCCCAATACGCTCTTTTCTAAGATTTCTTTCCATAGTTATTCCTTATTAGGCGTTCTTTTGACGCAGGATTGTCAGCATGCGAGCTATATCTCTGCGATTTTTCTTAATGATAGAAGGGTTCTCGACGGGAGACACCGCGTGCTGCACCTTCAGCTTCGCCAACTGCGCCTTCTCGGTCTCGATGCGCTCCTGCAGGTCCTTGATCGAAATATCCTTGATTTCTGCACTTTTCATCTTGTCGTCTCGTTAGATTGTGGTTTCGACGTAGTCACGCCGTACGATAAACTTGGTGGTAATAGGCAGCTTCTGGGCACCCAGACGCAGGGCCTCCTGCGCGATTTCCAAGGGCACGCCTTCCGCCTCGAAGAGAATACGTCCGGGAGTAACGGGCGCCACGAATCCTTCGGGATTACCCTTACCCTTACCCATACGCACCTCGGCGGGTTTCTTCGTGATGGGTTTATCGGGGAAGATGCGGATCCAGAGCTGACCTTCACGCTTCATGTAACGGGTGATGGCCTGACGGGCCGCCTCTATCTGACGACCTGTGATCCAAGTCGATTCAAGTGCCTTGATTGCGAACGATCCGTATGCAAGTTGATTACCTCTTTGAGCTATACCTTTCATACGACCTTTCTGCATTCTTCTAAATTTGGTCTTTTTCGGCTGTAACATTGTTGTTTTGCTTTAAAAAGGTCCGACTTACTTATTGTTGTTGTTGCGACGACGGTCACCACCGCGGTCGCCACGGTCGCCGCGTCCTCCGCGACGGTCTCCGCGGCCGCGACGGTCTGCGCGATCACCGCGCTCGCCACGGTCTCCCGAAGGAGCCTGCGCCGATGCGCCTGCAATCTCGAACAGATCGCGCTTGCCGTACACGATGCCTTGGCAGATCCAAACCTTCACACCCAGAATACCCACTTTCGTGAGCGCCTCGGTCAGGCAGAAATCCACGTCGGCACGGAACGTATGCAGCGGAATACGACCCTCCTTGATGGTTTCGCTGCGGGCCATCTCGGCGCCGCCTACACGGCCCGAAACCTGAATCTTGATACCCTCGGCGCCCATGCGCATAGTCGATGCCACGGCCGTCTTCACGGCACGGCGGAACGATACGCGGCCCTCCAGCTGGCGGGCGATGTTCTGGCCTACGATGACGGCATCCACCTCAGGACGCTTTACCTCGAAGATATTGATCTGGATCTCCTTGCCGGTGAGCTTCTTCAGCTCTTCCTTGAGCTTGTCGACCTCCTGACCGCCTTTGCCGATGATGATACCCGGACGGGCGGTCGAAATGGTTACCGTAACCAGTTTCAGCGTGCGCTCGATGATGATCTTCGAGATGCTTGCCTTCGCCAGACGGACATTCAGGTATTTGCGGATCTTGGCGTCCTCGACCAGCTTCTCGGAGAAGTCTTTGCCGCCGAACCAGTTGGAATCCCAACCGCGGATGATACCAAGACGATTTGCTATCGGATTAACTTTCTGTCCCATCTGATTACTTGTTTTCTACGGTTACCATTTTATCAACTACGATCGTCACGTGATTCGAACGCTTGCGAATGCGGTGAGCGCGGCCCTGAGGCGCAGCCTGAATACGCTTCAGCATGCGGCCTCCGTCCACGAATACCTCTTTCACGCACAGTTTCGTATCTTCCAGACGTTCGTTTTCGTTCTTGGCCTCCCAGTTGGCGATAGCCGACTTGAGCAGTTTCTCCATACGGATCGACGCCTCCTTCTTCGAAAAACGAAGGATGCCCAATGCCTTGTTGATCTCGACGCCGCGGATGATGTCGGCCACGAGGCGCATCTTGCGGGGAGAGGTCGGGCAATCACGCAGAACAGCGATTGCTTTCTGCTTCTTTTCAGCCTTGATTTTCTCGGCTTTTATTGCTTTTCTTGCACCCATTTTCTACCTATTTTTTCTTGTTACCTGCGTGACCGCGGAAGTTACGGGTGGGAGCAAACTCACCGAGTTTGTGTCCTACCATATTCTCTGTTACATACACCGGAATAAACTTGTTTCCGTTGTGGACAGCGATCGTCTGACCTACGAAGTCAGGCGAGATCATACTTGCACGCGACCAAGTTTTGATGACCGACTTTTTGTTTCCTTCGGCCTGAGCGACGACTTTCGCTTCGAGCTTGGGGTCGATAAACGGTCCTTTTTTTAATGAACGGCTCATTATGTACTCTTATTTAATTATTTTTTCTTCTTGGAAATAATAAACTTCGAGGTCGTCTTCTTGGGATTACGCGTCTTGTAACCCTTGGCCAAGAGACCCTTGCGCGAACGGGGGTGACCACCCGACGCACGGCCTTCGCCACCACCCATCGGGTGATCGACGGGGTTCATCACCACGCCGCGGTTGCGCGGACGACGGCCGAGCCAACGCTCACGACCTGCCTTACCGGAGCTTTCGAGGCTGTGGTCGATGTTCGACACGACACCCACGGTAGCGCGGCAAGTTACGAGTACCATACGAGTCTCGCCCGAAGGCAGCTTGATGATGGCGAATTTGCCCTCACGAGCCAGCAACTGGGCGTAAGAACCGGCTGAGCGAGCCATCGCGGCTCCCTGACCGGGGTAGAGTTCGATATTGTGGATGACCGTACCCAGCGGAATCTCGCTCAGGAAGAGCGTGTTTCCGACCTCGGGAGCGACGCCTGCGCCGCTCATTACGGTCTGCCCCACTTGGAGTCCGTTCGGTGCGATGATGTAACTCTTCTCACCGTCGGCATATACCAGAAGTGCAATACGTGCGGTACGATTGGGATCGTACTCGATAGTTTTTACAGTTGCAGCGACGCCGTCCTTGGTGCGTTTGAAGTCGATGTTGCGATACATCTGCTTGTTACCGCCGCCGATATAGCGGACCGTCATCTTACCGGAATTGTTGCGTCCGCCCGAATTCTTCTGGGGGCTGAGCAACGATTTCTCAGGCTTATTCGTCGTGATTTCGTCGAACGTACCGATGATCTTATGTCTTGTACCCGGGGTAACGGGTTTGAATTTTTTTACTGCCATCTTCGTTAGATATTACTGTAAAAATCTATCTTATCTCCGTCCTTCAAGGTGACGATAGCCTTCTTGAAGTTGTTAGCGCGACCCTCCAGAAGCCCTGCTTTGGTAAAGCGGCTCTTGAGTTTGCCCATGTAGTTCACGGTGTTCACGTCCGTCACGACGACGTTGTACATCTGCTCTACGGCATTGCGAATCTGCAGCTTGTTAGCCCTCACGTCAACGATAAAACCGTAGCGATTCAACTTTTCGCCCTGAATCGTCATTTTTTCGGTCAAAACCGGCTTAATAATAATTTCCATTGTGTGTCTTGCGTTTTTAAGCTAACATCGTATTCAAAACATTCTCGGCACCTTCCACCATCACGATCGCCGATGCGTTCATCACGTCGTAGGTGCAGACGTTCTGAGCCAGCACGGGCTGTACATAAGGCAGGTTGCGGCACGAAAGCTGAAGATTGGCGTTGGACTCCGGGAGAACCAGCAGCACTTTCTTGTCTGCAACTTTCAGTGCGTCGGCCAAAGCCACGACAGCCTTGGTCTTGGGAGCATCCAGCGAGAGGGTTTCCACAACGCTGATCACACCGGCCTGAGCCTTATAGGTCAGGGCGCTGCGACGGGCGAGCTGCTTGAGCTTCTTGTTGAGCTTGAAGCTGTAATCGCGGGGCTGAGGACCGAAGATACGGCCGCCTCCCGGGAACAGCGGAGACTTGATGCTGCCGCAACGGGCGCCGCCGGTGCCTTTCTGACGCTTGAGCTTGCGCGTCGAACCGGCGACTTCGTTGCGCTGCTTCGACTTGTGTGTACCCTGACGCTGGTCGGCAAGATACTGCTTCACGTCGAGGTAGATAGCGTGGTCATTAGCCTCCACGCCGAAGACGGCATCCGAAAGAACTACCTTACGACCCGTTTCTTTTCCTTGTGTGTTTAAAACAGCTAATTCCATACTACTTCTCAATTGTTAAATAAGCACCCTTTGCTCCCGGAATCGAACCTTTCACGAGGATAAGGTTGCTCTCGGGAATAACTTTCAATACACGCAGGTTCAAAACCTTGACCTGCTCACCGCCCATCTGGCCGGGCAAGCGCTTGCCCTTGAAGACGCGCGAGGGATAGGACGATGCGCCCAGCGAACCGGGTTTGCGCTGACGGTTGTGCTGACCGTGGGTCTGTCCGCCCACGCCGCCAAAACCGTGACGCTTCACAACGCCTTGGAAGCCTTTACCTTTCGATATCCCGGTCACGTCCACCCAGTCCTCTTCCGAGAAGAGCTCCACGGTAAGCGTGTCGCCGAGATTCACTTCGGGCATACCCTTGAATTCAGCCATTTTGCGCTTAGGGGTAGTGCCGGCTTTCTTGAAGTGTCCTAACAAACTGCTGCTGGTGTGCTTTTCACTTTTCTCGTCATAGGCAATCTGTACCGCTTCGTAGGTGTCCTTCTCCACGGTCTTGATTTGCGTAACAACGCACGGACCAGCCTCAATGACAGTGCATGGTATATTCTTACCCTCGGCACTGTAAACGGAAGTCATTCCGATTTTCTTTCCAATAAGTCCTGACATTTGTTGTCGATTGTTTGTTATAAATAAAGTGATCTTTCGTTGCTATACTCAACAGGTACAAGCCTTCCGTTATCACACCTTGATTTCGACCTCCACACCCGAGGGAAGCTCCAGTTTCATCAGCGCGTCGATCGTTTTGGGCGTCGACGAATAGATGTCGAGGATACGCTTGAAGGTGCAGAGCTGGAACTGCTCGCGGGCTTTCTTGTTGACGACAGTCGAGCGGATCACCGTGAAAATCTGCTTATGCGTGGGAAGGGGCACAGGACCGCTCACAAAGGCGCCCGTGCTCTTCACAGTCTTAAAAAA
>JAJPZH010000030.1 GCA_021204515.1 Alistipes sp.
CGTAGGATGAGCATTTGTAATTTCGCAGGCACGACCGGACGACGGACGAGATCTGCTGTTTGACATTTCCCTCTTTGTAGTTTACTTTGTGCAAGCCGAGCCTGTCTGCTTGTTCCTCGCCTTTAATACTCGGATGCAGGCCGTATTTGCGCTCCAAGTCACGCAGAATCTCCATCGAGCGCCGGGCCTCGAAATCATGCGGCAGTTTATGTCCGTTCTCATCGACACGTAATGACACGACGTGCAAATGCTCCCGGTCGATATCCTTATGCTTGAAAACGATATAGGGCTGTTCGCCGTAACCCATGCGTTCCATGTACTCACAGGCGATTTTCCGGAGCTGTTCGTCTGTCAGCCTGTCCTCCGGTGAAGGGTTCAGAGAAGCATGGAAAACCGTATTGGTCGTCCGGCGGTTGGCTTCGAGATAGGGCCAAAAACTATCCATACAGGCATCGACATCCAGTCGTCCGTGTTTGTCGAAGGGTTCGAGCATCTTCTGCCAGAAGAGCACTTCGGCTTCGTCCTTATCCACTTTCTCCTTGTTATAGTGCAAAGCCCCGCCGGGCGAGGAGCCCGATCTTATATTCGCAACCACTCCTTAGCCTGTTTTGCAAGGTTCAGAATCTCGATACTGAGGGCTTTCAGCTCGCGGGTTCGCTGCTCCAGCATAGCGATCTGATGCGGGATAGCAACGTTGGAAAAGTGCGCGTTGATGGCTTTTACAATCTGGTTATAGTTGTTCCCGAGCTTTTGAAATTGGAAATAAAAGTCGTTAAGCCGTGCGATGAATTGCACCTTCGAAGGGTCGCGTTTGACGACGACGAACTCTTCGGCGAAGATACGTTTGACGATAAAACGGCTGCGGTTATGCTCCAATCCCACCTTACAAAGCATCTGCTTAAAGCGGATATTCTCTTCCGTCGTGAGTTTGAAATTATACCTGTGGATTCTGGGATCTGTCGTTGTCGGGCGTCCGATCCTCTTTTTCGTGGTTGTCATCAGTCTGGTAGTTTAAGTGGCGTGACTCGGGAACGCCACCCGGCCTCGCAGAGCGAGCACCTTTCGTATGCCGAAAAACTTTTCGGCATACAAAGGTACAGCTCGCTGTTATCTGGCGATAACAAAAATCCGCGCCGAAGAATCTCTGACCAAAGTTTCGAAAATCCTCCGTTACGGTTCTCGTGGCCGGGTTGGTTCCCGGTGCAATATTACAACCGTCCGGGCGCAAAAAAAAGCCCTCGGTGCGGACTGGAGCGGACTGGAGCGGACATCGGAACCGGGATGGAAAATGAAGATGTATATTGCGGCAGAAAGAATTATTCAGATAAACAAACGGATGATTAAGTCGATATTTATCGGGTTCGCTACTCAATCAAACAGACGATTCGATAAGGAAGCGGAGAAGAGCAGAATTAAAAAAATAAGTATATAAATAAACCCATATATGTACGATAGTTTATCGAAGCGGACATCAATAGAAAACATTACCCATATAAATAATTCTTAACATATTCAAATGATGGAACCTGTAAACATTTCAATCTGCAATCAGAAAGGCGGCATCGGAAAATCCTCATTCACGGTATTGCTGGCCAGCTACCTGCATTACACTTTGGGGCATGACGTTCTTGTCGTAGACTGCGACTATCCACAATGGTCGATCCATGCCCAGCGCGAACGCGAACTGGCAGTCGTGGAGCACAGCGACTACTACAAACTGATGATGGTACGCCAGTTCAAGGCTACGGGTCGGAAATTGTGGCCCTTGCTGAAGTGTATGCCTCCCGAGGCTCCCGAAGAAGTGAAGCGTATCCGGCAAAACGGTTATCTGCCGCGCGTAATTCTCTACGACCTGCCGGGAACCGTAAATGCCGGGGGCGTGATCCGGATACTTTCCTCCTTAGATGCCGTCTTCATTCCTCTGAAGGCCGACAAACTCGTCATGGAGAGTTCCCTTACGTTCGCACGGGGAATAGAGCATGGATTCGTTCAGGACAAGGACACCTCATTGCAGGCCGCCCATCTTTTCTGGACGATGATCGACCGTCGGGAGCGTACTCCTCTTTACGATCAGTATGAGGCGATCATTCATAAACTCGGATTGTCGCTCATGGCCACGCATGTTCCCTACCGTTCGAAGTTCAACAAGGAGCTGCTGCCCGATGGCACGGGCATCTGTCGTTCGACGCTCCTGGCTCCGGAGCGCACCTTCGCCCGCGAAGCGCAGATCGAGGCGCTGGTTGCAGAAATCCTCGAAATCCTTAAAGTACGATAGTTATGGCCAAGAAACCCAAAATCGAAGTCGACGAAGAACTCATGCGCCAGATGATCGCCGGGCAGGCGCCTCTTACCTCGAAAGTCGTCCGGCGAATCCCCGATGACGAACCGGAAGATACGGTCGATGCGGTTCAGAAAACCCCGGATGCGGAAGAACAATCGCCATCCTCGGATGACGGGTCTGAATCCCGGCATCGGCGAATGATCCCCGTACCCGATTACGAACGGACTTTTCTCTCTCCGGCGAACTTTGACAACAGGGCCTCGCTGTATGTCGGTACGGCTACCAAGCGCAAACTTCTGGAAATATTCAAAAGAATCGGCGGGGAGCGTCTGACCGCAACAGCCTATATAGACAATATCCTGCGGCATCATATCGAAGTTTTCCGCGAAGAGATAAACCGCATCTACAAAAAACGTACTCCCAAAAATATTGTTTAACAATCCAAAAACTTTCAAATTATGTATTACGATCTTTTATCCGAGCTGCACTTGTTCGGTATTCCGACCCTCACGGCACTGCTTCTTGCATCACTTTTTATTCGGAGGCTTCCGGCTTTTTCCTTACGGCAAGCCACCATGACGACCTCATCCGTTCTCCGGCCTGCGGTCGCAACTGAAACACCTGCCATTAGGATTCCTTCGGCGGCAGCCTGTCTTAAAACCATGACGAAAGCTGCCTCCTCCGGGCAAGGCATTGCCGGCACTGCGCATGCAAAATCCGGAGGTGAGACAACAGTAGTAAAGGCGCCGAAATCCCAGCAGCGCACGGCTGCCGTTCCCGATTTCGAGCAGACCTTTATGAAACTGGTGGACATTCATTTGCGCGCGGCGCTCTATGTCAGCATCGAAACCAAGCGCAAGATTCTGGAGGTCGTCAAGAAGATCGGCGGGGAATATATGACAGCAACGTCCTACGTCGAACACATCCTGCGGCAGCATCTCGAACTGTATAAGGACGACATCAACCGCATCCACAAAGAACAGAACACGAAAGAACTTTTATGACGATGAACATGCTTGCAATCGTAATCAGCCTGGCATGCGCCAGCTTCGTGCTCCTTCGCGAGCTCTTATTCAAACACTCCGGATCGCGGCGTTGGAAAGATCACAGGCAGGCGCCGCCCGTCGCTCGTCCGCCGCTCGGCGCATCCCCGAAGCCCGAGATTCTCGTGCCGAAATCCTATCGGTGCGGACTGGAGCGGACTGGAGCGGACATCCGCACCGCCCCGGCAGGCGGAGATGCTATATTTGCCCCGGCCCGGGTGGCGGAGCCGGCGATGCAGGGATGGAACACCCTTGTCGTACAGCCCCCGATCGGCGAAGACGGGGAACTCTCGGAGCCCGAAGCGCCCACCGGCGCCCGCTCTCCGTTTCCGGCTCTCCCCGCCAGCGCAGAACTCCGCGACGCGGAGGTTCATGCGATGCTCGGGGAGCTGGATTTCGGAGAGAGCGCCGTCATGGGCGACGCCACAGCCGAGGAGCGGCAGGCCATCGCCAACTTCGATATCCGGGCCTTTGCCTGACACGTAAACGACAGACGACATGAAATGGAATAACGAATACGGCTAACGCCTTTTCCGCCGAAGGAAATACGATGTATCTGGTCGCAGAATGCCCCAAAGGCAGGCTGCGGCCTTTTTCACACCCTTAACTAAACTACCTGTTTTATGAAAAAAAGAGCAATTTTCATGATTTTCTCCCTGTGCTCCGCACTCGCATCCTTTGCGCAGGGAAACGGCATGGCCGGCATCAGCGAGGCCACGAACATGGTAACATCCTATTTCGACCCGCTTACGAAGCTGATCTTCGCCGTAGCGGCGATCCTCGGCCTTGTGGGCGGCGTGCGTGTCTACTCGAAATTCTCGTCGGGCGACCCGGACGCTTCGAAATCCGCTACGGCGCTGTTCCTCTCGTGCGTCTTTTTGGTGATCGTCGGCACGGTCTTACGTTCGTTCTTCCTCTAAGCGATGGCCGAATACCAAGTGAACAAGGGAGTGGGCCGTCAGGTCGAATTCCAAGGTCTCACGGCGCAGTATCTCGTGCTGTTCGTCGCGGGGCTTCTGGGCGTTTTCGTCTGCTTCGCAGGAATGTACATGAGCGGTGTCCCGCAGGGCCTGTGCATCCTTTTCGCCCTCGCGGCCGGCCTTGCCGTCACGGGCGGCACCTTCTACCTGAGCCGCCGCTTCGGTCCCCACGGGCTTCAAAAACTCATGGCCTCGCGCCGGCATCCGCGGCGCATCGTCCATCGCCGGGCCGTCCGGCGGCTGCTACGCATCCGTATCCCTCGAACCGTAAAACCGTAATCCTATGCGCGGAACCCTGAAAACCTCGACGCTGGAATCGAAATTCCCGCTTCTGAAGGTCGAAAACAACTGCATCGTCTCGAAGTTCGCCGACATCACGGCTGCCTACCGTGTCACGCTGCCCGAACTCTTCACCCTTACGGCCGAGGAGTACGAAGCACTGCACGGCGCATGGCTCAAAGCCCTAAAGGTGCTGCCGGACTACACCGTCGTCCACAAGCAGGACTTCTTCATCGAGGAGCGATATGCAGCTCCGGAGGAGGGCTCCGAGCGGAGCTTTCTCGCACGTTCCTACAAGCGTCATTTCAACGAGCGACCCTACCTGCGCCACACATGCTGCCTGTTCGTTACGAAGACCACGCCCGAGCGCCTTCGTCAGACGAGCGCCTCGTCCACGCTGTGCCGCGGTTTCATCGTCCCGCGGGAGATGCGCGACACGGATGCCGTGACGCGCTTTCTGGAAGCTGCGGAGCAGATGGAACGCATCCTGAACGATTCGGGCCTCGTGCGCGTCGAGCGGCTTACGGAAGCGGAGATCGTCGGCACGGCGGACGACGCCGGATTGCTGGCCCGCTATTTCGCCCTCTCGGACGAGCGGCGTCCGGTCGTCAACGAGGATATCCGTCTCGACCCGGGGACAATGCGCATCGGAGACAAGTACCTCTCGATGCACACGCTCTCGGATCTGGATATGCTGCCGCAGAGCGTGGCGACGGATTTCCGCTACGAACGCCTCTCGACCGACCGCTCGGACTGCCGGCTCTCGTTCGCGGCACCCGTGGGGCTGATGCTCTCCTGTAACCATGTCTACAATCAGATGATTTTCCTCGACGACCACGACGAGACGCTCAAGCGTCTCGAAGCCTCGGCACGGAATATGAACTCGCTGGCGGCCTATTCACGCTCGAACGCCATCAACCAGGAGTGGATCGAAATGTACCTCAATGAGGCGCACTCGCAGGGGCTGCGCTCCGTACGCTGTCATTGCAACGTCATGGCATGGGCCGAGAACGAAGCGGAGTTGAAGCGCATCCGCAACGACGTAGGTTCGCAGCTCGCGCTGATGGGCTGCACGCCGCATCACAACACGGTGGACGTTCCGGTGCTGTTCTGGGCCGCGATCCCCGGCAACGAGGCCGACTTCCCCGCCGAGGAGAGTTTCTACACCTTCCTCGATCAGGCGCTCTGCCTTTTCAACGGGGAGACCAACTACCGCTCGTCGCTCTCGCCCTTCGGAATCAAGATGTCCGACCGCCTGTCGGGCATTCCTCTCCATCTGGACATTTCGGACCTTCCGATGAAGCGCGGCGTCATCACCAACCGCAACAAATTCATCCTCGGACCGTCGGGCTCCGGAAAGTCATTCTTCACCAACCACATGGTGCGGCAGTACTGGGAGCAGGGTTCGCATATCCTGCTGGTCGATACGGGCAACTCCTACCAAGGGCTCTGCTCGCTGATACACGCCAAGACCAAAGGCCGCGACGGGGTGTATTTCACCTACACCGAGGAGGCGCCCATCGCCTTCAACCCCTTCTATGTCGAAGACGGGGTGTACGACGTGGAGAAGCGCGAGTCGCTCAAGACGCTGCTGTTGACCCTCTGGAAGCGCGAATCCGAGGAGCCGACGCGCTCGGAGGAGGTGGCGCTCTCGAACGCCGTGAACCTCTATCTCTCGAAGCTCCGGAGCGACCGCTCCATCGTACCCTCGTTCGATAGCTTCTACGAGTTCGTCGAAACCGACTACCGGCGGCTTCTGGAGCAGAAGCGCGTGCGCGAAAAGGATTTCGACCTTGAAAATTTCCTGAACGTGCTGGAACCGTATTACCGGGGCGGCGAGTACGACTACCTACTGAACTCCGACAAGCAGTTGGATTTGCTGGACAAGCGTTTCATCGTCTTCGAGCTGGACAACATCTCCTCGAACCGGACGCTGCTGCCGGTGGTGACGCTCATCATCATGGAGACCTTCATCTCGAAGATGCGGCGGCTGAAAGGCGTCCGCAAGATGATCCTTATCGAGGAGTGCTGGAAGGCCCTCACCTCGGCTAATATGTCGGCCTACATCCGCTATCTTTATAAAACCGTGCGCAAGTATTTCGGCGAGGCGGTCGTGGTGACGCAGGAGGTGGACGACATCATTTCGTCGCCCATCGTCAAGGAGTCGATCATCAACAACGCCGACTGCAAGATTCTTTTGGATCAGCGCAAATACCTCTCGAAATTCGACGGCATACAACGTCTGCTGGGGCTGACGGACAAGGAGCGGGCGCAGATTCTCTCGATCAATCTCTCGAACGACCCTAAACGCCTCTATAAGGAAGTGTGGATCGGACTCGGGGGCGTACAGTCGGCGGTTTATGCGACCGAAACGAGTGCGGCAGAGTACCTGTGTTACACCACCGAGGAGTCGGAGAAGATGCAGGTCATGGAGCTCGCCGGGAAGCTCGGCGGCGACATCGAAGCCGCCATCCGGCAGTTGGCACGCGAACGCGAAACGAAAACCGAACCTTAACTCCTCCGGCCATGAAACACCTGCTATGGATTGCTGTGACGGCGGTTCTGGCCCTTGCCGTCCCCCTGCTCCTCTGGCGGCTCGCGGACGCCCCGCTGGCGCGGAAAACGGAGCCGCTGCTCGGGGAGTGGCTCTCGACCTTCGACGGACAATCCCGGCTCGATATCCGTATCGCCGAGGAAGGAGCCAGCATCACGGTCTACCGCGCCGGCGACGGATTCCGTCGCGGACGCACTTACCCGCTGCATCACGACACCTGCCTGCATTATACGAACGGGAACGGACGGCGTGTCGATCTCTTTTACAGCCCCTCGTCCGACGCCTTGCTGCTCATGCCGGGCGGCGCTTTCAAACGAATCTCAAACCTCAAAGACAATGAACAGTAATCAATCGACACCTGCTGCGGCCGTAGCGGCCCTTCAGCAGGAGATCAAGACCCGTACCGAAGTCATCCGTACCTTGGCGGACCTTCGGGAACAGCTCGACGCCGACCGCATCTGCGGCGCGTGGCTCTCGACGGAGAACAACCTCTCAGCCTCGATACGCCGCATCGGCGAGGGGACGTGGCGTGTCCTCGTCTTCGACCATGCGCTCTGCTACAAACGCCTTGTGCAGGACGGCATCATCTCCCTGCGCCGACACCGCCTCTGGCTCGGGGCCGACGACGGCAACCGCGTAATTTACGACGCAACTGCCGAGACACTCACCATCGGTTGCTACGGGCGCTTCGTCGCCGAAGACAGCATCCGCCGCCGAGACGACGACGAAATCGTCGCCGCAGAACCTTTCAACGAACCGGTCGAATAATGGAGCGTCATTCGGGATTTCTGGGCTGCCCCGGCAAGCAGAGGCAGCCCTTCGGCGGGCTTTACTCGCAGTTGTACTGTCTTAAATACGCCAGCTATGGAATGGAAAGATAGGATCGGACGGCTGTTCCGCCGCAAGCCAGACTGGGAAAGGGAACATCGACGCACGCTCGTTGCCCGTCATGCTGAAAACCTGCTCCGGGAACGGGATATACGCAATATGACGGAGCTTGTGCGACGGCACCGGAAATCGGATCTGACCATTGCCGGAATCGGGCTGACAATGAATACAGCGACAGACCGCTTTCTCAGAACGCCCGAAGATGCGGCGGGGAAAGATATGCTGGAGCTGATGGAGGCCCTGCGCAGTACGCCGTTTGCGAAAAAGATCGGGCGGTGCCTTGCGGACGTTCCGGCTGACACCACTCACTCCCTGCACGGCGTGTTCGCCATGCACACCTTTCTCTTGGATGCCTATCTGGAGCAGCATCCCGACAGCGGGCTCCGGCAGCCTCCGATGCACGAGGTGCAGGCAGCAGCGCATATCATCGACCGACAGTTTCGCGCCGAGACATTCCGCGAACTGCGCCATCTGGCAGAAACATCCGGAGGCTATATGCCCTCCTGTTACGTTGTACGCCTCTACGACTGGGACGCCGACATGGAGCGGTTGCAGGAGATGCGCGGGCGGCTGGACAGCCCGGCATGTCCGGACGATCCGCAGCAGGTGCAGCAGCTTCGGGAGCGAATCTGGAAGACAGAGAATCGTATGGTGCGGGAAGCCGAGAAAATTTTGGAGAGCGATCCGGAAATTCCCCTGCGGCAAACCTACATCGAGAAACTCGACGCCGAGTTGCAGACCTTGGGATGGTTCGCACGCTTCCCGGAAAAAGTCGATAGCCCTTATATCAACCGGCAGCTGCTCGACAAATACGGTATCGAGCCGGATAATCCCCGCAAAGAACAGTTCCGGCAGGTCGAAAAAGCCTTCCGCGAACTGGATGCCCGGCTCGTGCGCATGACCGGACGGCAGTCCTATGCGGATGATCTATTCGATTCCCTGCGGCGGAAAAGCCCGAAGTCGGAGAAACATGCTCAGGAGATCGTTCCGGTACGGAAGGAAAGCACCGAGCCGCAGGCTCCGGGCCGTCGGATAAAACGCTGATGCCTGTTTTCGGACGGGCTATCCTCTCAAAAAACATTATCAACGAATCTAAAGAATGAAACATAAAATCATCCTGCTGTGCCTGTGCCTCGTCTGCACGGGCCGCAGCACATACGCCCAGTGGGTCGTCTCGGACCCTACGAACCTCGCGCAGGGCATTGTCAACTCCACCAAGCAGGTCGTCGAAGCCGCCAAGAACGGCTCCACCATGCTGCAGAGTTTTCAGGAAACAGTAAAAATCTACGAGCAGGGCCGCAAATACTACGACGCCTTGAAATCCGTCAGCAACCTCGTCCGCTCGGCCCGCAAGGTGCAGCAGTGCATTCTGCTCGTAGGCGAAATATCGGACATCTATGTCGATGGCTATAAACGTATGGTTTCCGACGAGAATTTCACGCCTACGGAGCTGGCCGCCATCGCCGCAGGATACGCCAAAATCATCGAGGAGTCGGCCGGGGAATTGAAGGAGTTACAGGACATCGTGAACCCTACGGACATGTCGCTGACGGACAAGGACCGTATCGACGTGGTGCAGCGCGTCTACGGCGTCCTGCGGCGCCACCGCGATCTGGCACGCTACTACACGCGCAAGAACATCTCCATATCCCTGCTGCGGGCCGCCCGGAAGCGGGACATGGAGGGTGTGCTCTCGCTCTACGGAACCGACGAACAGCGCTACTGGTAATATGGTACGCATGCTTTCCCTTACGGAGAACCTGCACACGATTCTCCGGGTGTTATACGACGACATGATGGTGCTGTGCTACCCGATGTCGTAGGTCGCAATGGCCATCGCAGGAATCGGAGCGCTGCTCTACATCGCTTACCGCGTCTGGCTGTCGATGGCTCAGGCCGAACCTATCGACCTCTTTCCCCTCATGCGGCCCTTCGCTATCGGCATTTGCATCCTGTTCTTTCCGACGCTCGTGCTGGGAAGCCTGAACGGCATTCTCTCGCCGCTGGTAAAGGCCACGCATTCGCTCATGGCCGGGCAGACGCTCGACATGGAGGCCTGGCAGAAGGAGCGGCAGCGGCTCGAAAACGAGAGCCGCGACCGCCTTCCGGCCGACAGCTACTACGCCGAGGACGAAGAGATGGAGCGCGAGCTCAGCGAGCTGGGCGTGGACGACCAGACGCAGCAGACACTCGACCGCATGAACGAGGAGCGCTCCTCCTGGTCGGTGAAGGGGCTAATCTTCAAAGGCTTGGCGTGGATACTCGAACTGCTCTTCGCCGCGGCGAGCGTCATCCTCGATGTGCTGAGGACTTTCTATCTGGTCGTGTTGAGCCTGCTGGGGCCGATCGCCTTCGCCATCTCCGTATTCGACGGTTTTCAGTCCACACTGACGCAATGGCTCACGAAATACATTTCGATCTACCTGTGGCTGCCCATTTCAGACCTCTTCTCGGCGATCATCGCACGTCTGCAAAGCCTCGCCATGCGGCACGATACCGAACTGATGGAGCAGGGGTACAACTGGTATGTGGACTGGTCGAGCAGCCTGAACCTGATCTTCATGCTCGTAGCCGTCTGCGGATACCTCTGCATCCCCTCGATCGCCTCGTGGGTCGTGCAGGCCAACGGATTCGCCGCCTACAACAAGACCGTCTCGAAGATGACCTCGCTCGTAAGCGCCGGGGCCGGATGGACAATGGGTAAGACATGGGCCGGAACAAAGGGTGTCGGTAAGGCGGCATGGTCGGGCGGAAAGGCCATAGGCCGCGGAATAGTCCGGGGTGCACGGCTTATACTCGGAAAATAAGAAACCATTTTTTTGCTATTTATCATGGAATTCAAGTGTTTAACGAACATCGAAACATCGTTTCGGCAGCTACGCATGTACGCTTTCGTCTTCGCCGGAATCTGCGCCGTCGTGATGGTCACGGCTGTCGGGATGTCCTACTCTTTCGCCGAGCGGCAGCGGCAGAAGATCTACGTCCTGGACAACGGGCGCTCGCTGATGGTGGCGCTCTCGCAGGACCTCGCGCAGAACCGCCCCGTCGAAGCCCGCGAGCATGTGCGGCGCTTCCACGAGCTTTTCTTCACACTCTCGCCCGACAAGGCGGCCATCGAGTCCAACGTCGGACGCGCCTTGCAGATGGCCGACAAGAGTGCCTTGTCCTACTACAAGGTCTTGCAGGAGAAGGGATTCTTCAACCGCCTGATCGCGGGCAACGTCTCGCAGATGGTTAAAGTGGACAGCATCCGCTGCGACTTCGACCGCTATCCCTACGAGGTGACGACCTATGCCCGGCAGCGTATTCTGCGCGAGAGCACCGTCACGGAGCGGTCGCTCGTCACGACGTGCCGTCTGGTGAACGTTTCCCGCTCGGACAACAACCCGCAGGGCTTTATGGTCGAGGCGCTGAACATCGTCGAAAACAAAGACATTGCGACCTATGACCGCTAAACCGCACTCCTTGCGCTGCCGCATCCGCCGGGTGCGGCGGTCGCTGCGGCGCCGGCACGACACGCTCGCACCCCGCATCCGGGAGCGGATCGTACTCGCGGCGCTCGTCCTGCTGCTACTACTTTACCTCTGGTTCCTGTTCGCAGCGGACATGAGGCCAAAACTGGAGATCGGGCATTTTGAATATTCACCTCTGATACCGTAAACCGTTATGACAGAAAACAAGATTCCGGGCAATGACCCTTCGACGGAGTTCGAACGGCAGCGCAAACGCAAGGTGCTACTCTTCACGGCGATCCTCGGATGTATATTCCTCGTCGTGCTGTGGTTCATATTCCGGCCTGCGCCCGTCAAGCCCCAAGAAGGGGCTGCGGGGATCAACACGTCGGTTCCGGACGGCAAGGCGCAGGCTACCGTCGGCGACAAACGCAAAGCCGCCGAACAGCTCCGCAGCGAGGAGCAGCAGCAGAAACGCATGATGACACTCGGCGACAACTCGTTCTCGCTGCTGGACGACGGGCTCAAAACCGCCGAGGAGTCCGCACCGGCGGACGACCCCGCACTGCGGGCCGCCGAGGCCAACCGGGCCATGCAGCGGCAGGTGCAGGGCTTCTACGCCGCTCCGCAACGCAATGCCGAGGTCGAAGCCCTGAAAGAGCAGGTCGCGGCCCTGCAATCCCAGCTCGACGCCGAGCGGCAACAGCCCGACCCGCTGGAGCTGGCCGAGGAGCAGTACAAGCTCGCACGGAAGTATCTCGGGGGCGGAACGGCTCCGGGTGAAGAAGCAGTTGAGCCGACAAAGCAGCGGCGGGATTCGCGCCTGTCCGTCATGCGGCCCGTGCGGGAGGGTGAGGTCGAAGCCTCGACGCTCGACCCGCGGGCGGATTTCACCGTCGAGCGCAACCTCGGATTTCTGACCGCGGCGGGGCGTGCGGCGGAGGAACAGGTGCCGACCGTCCGAGCCTGCGTCGCCCAGACGCAGGTCATACGTGCCGGAAGCACCGTGCAACTGCGGTTGCTGGAAGCCGTGCGTATCGACGGAGTGACCATCCCCCGCAATACGTTGGTCTACGGCGCGGCGACGATCTCCGGAATGCGGCTGCAAGTCATGGTGTCGTCCGTCGAATATGGCGGGCGGATCTTTGCCGTCGAAGCCGCGGTTTACGACCTCGACGGCCAGCCGGGGCTGAATGTCCCGAACTCCCGCGAACGGACAGCCCTCAAAGAAGTGTTGGCGTCCGTCGGGCAGACCGCCGGGACGAGTGTAAACGTCACCCGTTCGGCCGGACAACAGGTGTTGTCAGAGCTGGCACGCGGGGGATTGCAGGCTTCGTCGCAGTATGTCGCCGGGAAGCTCCGCGAAGTGAAGATCACCCTCAAGGCCAATCATCAGTTATTATTGATTTCAAAAGAATAGAATGTTTATGAAAAGAGACCTCATTTATCTGTTCCTGATTGTTCCCACAATCTGGGCAGCACACGCTACGGCGAAGACCATGCAGGACGGGCCGCAACAGATCGAACCCCGCAAGATCGAAGCGGGATTCACCAAGACCGTACATATCTTGTTCCCGTCGCCTGTCACGTATATCGACATCGGTTCGATGGACATCATCTCCGGAAAGGCCGACGGAGCCGAGAACGTCGTGCGGGTGAAAGCCGCCGTGCGGAATTTTGCCGCAGAAACAAACCTGACGGTCATTACCGAGGACGGCGGATTTTTCACCTTCGACGTTCATTATGCCGAGAACCCGGCTGTCTCGACCCTCAATCTTACAGTGCAGGAACCGCAGACGGGAAGTGAGCAAGGATCGGCTGCCACAGGCGATTTGCAACAGAGAGTTCCGGCATCCGAAGACCGGGTACTGCTGCGCGAGGTCGGGCGCGAGAAGCCCGCGACCGTAAAGCGCATGTTGAGCGACATATACCGGCAGAACCGTACGGACGTAAAGGGCATTCGCACGAAGAAGTACGGCATCGGGGTCGAGGTGCTGGGAATTTACGTTTCCAACGATGTCGTTTACCTACATATTTGTATGTATAACGACACGAATATCTCCTTCGAGGTGGATTCACGGAGGTTCATCGTAGCAGATCGGAAGCTAACCAAACGCACGGCGCAGCAGCAGACGCCGCTCGCAATCTTGCGAGTATGCAACGACCCGGCCGTCATAAGGGGACATCAGCGTCAGCGGACGGTATTCGCGCTGCCCAAACTCACAATCCCCGACGATAAGGTGCTTTTGCTAGAAATCATCGAACGCAACGGAGCTCGACATCAGACGATGGAGATTCCGGCTAAGGAGTTGTTGGATGCGAAACTCCTGTAAAGCGATGAAACGATTGAATCCGGCCCTGTTCTCATCCGTGAGGATGGACTGGGCGACCCCGCAGGCGTTCTTCGATGCTCTCGACACAGAATTTCACTTCACGCTCGATCCGTGCGCCTCGGTTGAGAATGCTAAGTGCGGGAAGTTCTACACCATAGCGGACAACGGGCTGGAGCAGGACTGGGCCGGAGAAACGGTTTTCTGCAATCCTCCTTACGGAAGGGCGATTTACGACTGGGTGTTCAAGTGCTGGCGCGAATCCCGAAAACCCGGAACGACGGTCGTACTGCTCATACCCGTCCGAACAGACACCCGTTATTTTCACGAGTTTATCTATAAAAAAGCCAAAGAAATCCGCTTTCTCCGTGGACGCCTGCGATTCGGCGACGGCACGGCCCCGGCGCCGTTTCCCAGCATGGTCGTCATATTCTAAGTAGCACCCGTATGGAAACTTTTCTGAAAGCGTTATTTCTGACGACGGAAATTTTGTCGCTGCCGGCAGCCGTCGGATTGTCATGGTTGATTTTATTCCCGGAATACCCCAAGCCAAAATCCCCGCACGAACGGATAAAAACGAACAGGCTGTTCGTATCTTTGCACTGCTGACTTAATCTGCGGAGAAAAATGATTGAAAATACCCATGCGGCAGAATCCGTCGATGCGTTGTTCGCCCGGCTTGCAACATCCGAGTTCCGCCGAAGATTTCGTCTGAAAGCGGAGGATATCGCCTATATCGAGCGAAAAGGCATAAAGACTATCCAGCGTCATGCCGAGGATTTTGTGCGCACGCGCCTCGCTCCGGCTGTTATTCCCAATGACGGGCGGCAGACCCCGATGCGCGGGCATCCGGTCTTTATCGCGCAGCACGCCACGGCCTGCTGCTGCCGGGGGTGTCTGGCCAAGTGGCACGGTATTCCGCCCGGACGGGAGCTGACGACCGAAGAACAACGATATATCGTTGCGGTATTGACGGCATGGATCGAACGTAACGGAGCCCGGCATCAGACAGGGGAAATTTCCGACGGGGAATCATTGGATACAAAGCTGCTGTAAGGAGAGAAAGCAGCGAAGCCGGTAGTGTTTTCGTCCGTTAAGATGGACAGGGCGGCGTTCTCGCAGACATCTTTCGATGCCGGATATCATGGCCGGGAGTGCTCGGAGCAAAGGTTTTTATACATCAGTAAAAACGTTTCGAAACAAGTGGAGATCTTACGGTCTTTTTTCAAAATCACTTTGCAAAAGGATTTCAGCACGCTGTGGCCCTGAAGGGCAGTTCGTTTCCAAACAATTAAGCACCCCGGTACGGATTTCAGACCGTACCGGGGTGTCTTTCATGCAGCTTGTGGGAACTTAATATTCATCCTCGTTGAACAGAAAATCCTCTTTTGAAGGATAGTCCGGCCAAATGTCTTCGATCGATTCGAAGATCTCGTCTTCTTCTTCGATCTCCTGCAAGTTCTCCAGAACCGCTTCGGGAAGTCCCGAGCGATTGGCGTAGTCTATCAATTCATCTTTGGTTGCGGGCCATGGGGCGTCTTCGAGCCATGAGGCCAATTCGAGTGTCCAATACATGATTTGGTAAAAGTTTTATCTCTCTGAAATTTCTGGAAAGAACACGGCTTTTCCTTACGGGGATGCAAAGGTAAAGCAAAAAAACGATGCCCGCAATTGGTGTTTGCATAAAAAGATTATTGCAATCAAATTTTCATCAAAGTTATCGTACAAGCGAACGAAGGGAATACATGCGACGGTTGTAACCATGTTCTATTTTGGGAGACTATATTCCAAACTGTCCGGAAAAATGCTTCCCGTTAACGTAACCGTCATTTAATCCTCCTTTTAAGTTGCTTATACAACCCGCCCCGTCTGACATGGAAACCTAAATAAAGCCCCTCGCTCATACACGAGGGGTTTCTTGTTCGTACGTCCATGCTGGACGTACAAAGCCGCGGTCGTGTTTCACAACTCTATCGCTACCCAGTTTTTAAAATTGTTTGTATTATGATATTTGAAATTCTATACCCCAATTATATAAAACGAATTTTTCACAAAAAATTATTCTCGCTTTTTATCTGATAATTGGTGAAGTATACCTCGTGTATTGTAAATTAAGCCCCCTTATACTGGCTCGAACTGTATCTACAGGTAATAAAAAGCAGCGACCGTGTTTCACAACTCTGTCGCTGCTATGTTTTATCAAACATCTTTAATTATGTTCCATAAAATTATGCAAAATCAAAAAGAATTGCAAATTATTTTTATAAAATATTGAATAGTGCGGAAAATTTACCGCAAGATGATAACAGATAGAGTAAACAAGCTGACGGTCTCCCTTGTCCGTCAGCTCTTTGCTGTGAAGGGTTCTTAATCGTAGTGGAAATCATAGTTCGTAGCCATGTCGCAGGCCGCAACGGTCTGCGTGTGTAACATCTCAATTCCTCTTTTTTAAGGCCGAAAGCCGTACATACGAAATTCATATCCTGTGCCGAGAGTGTCGGAACCTCTTTGATGATTTCCCGGAAACCTCCGATGCCTCCGTAGAGGTCGAACGCCGCGAAGTAGTCCCGAAGCCATCCCCGCTCTATGACACGCTGCACAACGATCTTGCGTGAACGCTGCCAATCGAAATGCGTCAGGTCATACTCCCAAAGCAACGTCGGGGAGATAGTGTAACGGCCCTTATGGCCAGCATAATCATCGAAAATAGTCATATACAAAGATACACATAATTCGGGCGATATACAATCGATTATCAGGCTCCTGCGGCGGAGGGGCTGCCATATTCCCATTATCAGGTGTGAGTCATCCAACCGTGAAACGGCCCGTCGATGAAGCAATGCGATTGATCCGGACGGCCGTGATAGACCAATCCGCCGACAACGCCCACGCGGCCGTCGGGATAGCGCTCCTTGAAGAGGAACGAATAGGGCGCGAAGTCCCTGTAAAGTTCGATTTGGCATGGATGATGGGGATTCCGCTCCCGAAGTTCGAGGCGCTCCAAACATTCCCTAAGCGTGCTGTCGCCGATGCTTTCGGCGTATTCACTACCTTATCGTAGTGCTCCTGACACATGATTTTCATAATAATCAAATTTTAGAATTTTGTTTATTTCCCCATTTCGGGGTGTTGTTCCAGAAAGATGATCCGCTGTCGGATATACCGCAGCAGCGGCTCTCCGTCGCCGACAGACACAGACAAGGTATTCGCCATTTATCTCACCGAGTGTTCCCGACGCGAAGCGGGCGCGGGTACGCTCCGTGTCGAAGAACAGCTCGCCGCCCAGCTCGGTAAAGGTAATGCCGAGGAGCTGTCCGCTGCTTTTCAGCCGTCCGAGAACCGGAACGGCACATCGCAGTCCCATCGGGTGATATTCTTCTTTCTGCACCCACTCGATTTCAGGCGTCAGGCGGGCGATCTCCGTCATGACCGGACGGATAAGCCCCTCCGTCCAGCGAAGCTCGTTCAGGAGCTTGCGCTCCTCCTGCAACTTTGCGATTTCGCCGTCGATTTCCGCACGGCGTTTGGCGCACCCGGCCTGATGTCGGCGGTAGTGCGAAACGATTTTTTCGATATTTTCCATCGTGTTCTGAACTTTTATCCGTACCAACTGCACCGCAGGGGTTGCCCGTCCCATTTCCATGCGTTGCGGCATGAGTCGATGCGGATATAATTTTTCGACAGACGGTGTGTATGGGTCTTGCCCTTGAAAACATCGGGCAGCGGGACGGTCGTTCCGCACATATAGCCGTCTTCGGTAGTTCGCTGGTCGAGCTGCCGCAGGTCTACCGCGCTGCCGCGGATCGCTATGACCTGATAGAAGTCGATATTGGTCTGCTCCCAGCCCCACGACGAGTAGAGGATGTCGCCGACGCGTAGCGAACGTCGGAACTCCTCACTCGACCACGCTACGGCTTCGTCATGGCGGCGGAAGCGCTCGGCCTCCTGCCGGATACGCTCCATAGCTTTGCCGTATTCTTCCGGTGTGTGGGCCTTGTAAACATACCGGGGACGTGTCATCCCCGGTGTCCATGCCGCGATACAGCGACAGTTTTTGGCTTGGAACTGCACCAGCGAGATACTATAGATGAGTTCGGGCGTAGCGGCCACCTCGCGGGCGAACCGCTCTGCGTTTTTATTGATACAATAGGTTTTCATCAGATTTAGGATTTAGGGGTCGTTTCTTCTTCTACGATTCGGAAATTTTCGGGGTTCCAGCCCTTTGCGACCAGCGCGGCCTGCGCGTCGATGACACTCGGGAAGATGCGGCGCTTCTGCCGCGAAAAAGAGATGTATCCGACATAAATACGCCGCACAGGGCTTCTTTGATATTCGAGGTGGCAGCGGCACGGAACGGGCCGATAGTGCAGGAAGCCCCGCATGCGCAGCAGCAGGCTCCGTTCGTACGCCTTGTCCTCGCGGCAGCGTTCCCACGCCTCGTATTTGTCGATGCCATCGGTCAGCAGCGTGTAACCGACAGCCCGGTCATAGCGGGTTCGGCCCTGCCAAAGGCCCTTGAAAAAGAGCGACAGCAGTTCCAGTTCGAGTGTCGGACGGCCCTTCGTGCGCAACGTTTCTGTCAGAGATACGACCTCGTCGTAACGGAAGTCAAGCGGGCGGATGTTGTTCGCCGCCATGCGCACCATCACCCGCAGATCGGGGGTAATGGTGATACGTGTTATAATCTGATAGCTCATAATGATATGCAATTAAAAGACCGCAACCCTATGGCTGCGGTTCGGTTTGACAATAAATCGGGCGTTGTGTTATTTCGGATTGGTCGTGTTCCGGAGCTTCAATCCGAAATCGCCGCAGGCTGTGTGTAGATCTTCGCTGAACTTGCTGCTGTCGCAATAATAATTACCCATCCGTCCGGCCAACTCCTGCAGATCGCTGTCCGTAATCGTCGCAGTATCGTATCGGTGTCTTGCGAGTGCCGCACGGTTCAGAAAGGCGATGTCGAACTCCGCATTCGGATCATCCT